>JAJDTT010000056.1 GCA_022827025.1 Acidobacteriota bacterium | reverse complement strand
GCGCAGGTTGGCCGGCCGCACGATGGTGGCCGCGTCGCTGATGGGCTGGGTGTTGACGTTGAACGAGGGGGTCAGCGTGCGCATCAGGTCGGTCACGTCGGTGGCTCCCTGACTGGTGAAATCCGCGCCGCCGATCACGTCCACGGGAACCATCGATTCGGTGCTGGAACGCGCTTCGGCGCGAGTCCCGACCACGATCAACTCGGTCTCCAGGAGAACCTCCAACGTGAAGGTGACCCGGCCCTCCGATTTCTGCACCAGGTCTTCCAGCACCTGGAAGTTGGGGGCGACGATGACGACCGCGTGAGGAGCCGGACCCAGATCGCAGAATTCCGCCGTCCCGGATTCGTCGGTGGTCTGTTCCTGAGCACCGATCAGCACCGACGCGCCCGCTATCGCGGCCGCTGAAAGATCCAGAACCTGGACCTCAAGGCATTGAGCGCTGGAGGAACCCATGGAGAAAAGGGTGACCAGGGAAACCACCGAAAGAGCACACCCTGCACGTAAAGACTTCAGGAGATGAAACCGCCCCTTCAGGGAGAAAGACGACACCATGATGTGCCTCTTGATACTTGTTGCTGTTCGTTCATGCGCTACCAGAACATGCTATTCGGAGTATCCGACCTTACTTCGCGAGCGCCGAGCACGGTGATGCTCCAATTAATGCCGGTTATTTCACATCAGTCATGGATTGCTGAGGAAGACCTGATTAAATCGAGTCAGCATTCGGCACGATAAATCTTCCATCATCACTGCATTACTCTTTTCTAGTGAATAGGTTACGGAACTTGTAGAAACAATCCTCAGATTATTGGGAGGGGCACGGCAAGTTGGAGAAAAGTGTCCGTGCACACCGAATTTCCTATGGGGCAGTCGGGACTGGAAGTCGCCCCTGCTGTGCGATTGGAAATCGCCCCTCCGGTTGCCAGTGCTGTTAGACTTCTAGCTTCGATTCGGCGCCGGTCCCGTAAAGTTTTCTTCATGACGAGAATGTCCGAGAGCCCTCCTTCGGCAATGCAGTCCCGCCACAAGCATCCCGTGGTCGAGCTGTGGACCATCGCCTGGCCCACGGTTCTGACCATGACCAGCTACACGGTGATGCAGTTCGTGGACAAGCTCATGGTGGGGCAGGTGGGGCCGGTGGAGGTGGCCGCCCAGGGCAATGGCGGCATCTGGGCGTTTACGCCCATTGCCTTCACGCTGGGTCTGTTGACGGTGGTCAACACCTTCGTCAGCCAGTCCATGGGAGCGAAACGCGGCTTGGACGCCCCACGTTACGGCTGGGCCTCGCTCTGGCTCAGCGCCGGGATGTGGGTGGTGCTGATGCTTCCCTACGCCCTGTTGCTCCAGTACCTCTTCCCGCTGATCCACTCCGCTCAACGGGACCAGATTCAACTCGGGTTGGAGAACGCTTCGGGAGCCCATCTTGTGGCGGCGCAAGCGGAAATGGCGCAGTTGGACACATTGATCGGCCTGGAGACCCAGTATGCGCAGATTCTCCTGGCCGGATCGATCCTGCTCCTGATCAGCCGGTCCCTGCATCACTATTTCTTCGGCCTGCAAAGACCCAAGGTGGCCACGGTTTCGGCCATCTGCGGGAACGTGACCAACGTCGCGGTGAACTACGCGCTCATCTTCGGACATCTGGGCGCGCCCGGCTGGGGTCTGCCGGGCATCCCGGGCCTGCCCGCCCTGGGACTGACGGGCGCCGCCCTGGGAACCATCGCCGGCACGCTGGTGGAATCGGTGATCCCCGTGATCCTGTTCCTGGGTCCCTCCATGAACCGGGAGCTGCGGAGCCGGCGGCAATGGAGGCCGCAGAAGGGTCCCATCCTGGACCTGCTGCGAATCGGTGTCCCGGCGGGCATCCAGGTGGGAAACGAAATGGCCTGCTGGTCCATCTTCATGACCCGGCTGGTGGGCGTCTTCGGGACGTATCACCAGACCGCGGGGTGGATCTCCATCACCTACATCCACCTCAGCTTCATGCCGGCTCTGGGCCTGTCGGTGGCGGTGACCACGCTGGTGGGCAACTACCAGGGCGCGGACCGGCCCGACGTGGCGGCCGCCCGGGCCCGCTTGGGAGTCCTGGTGGGCCTGATCTACATGACCCTGTTCGGAATCATTTTCTATCTCTTCCGGTATGAGCTGGTGTCCATCTTCGTGGGCGGACTCCATCTGGACCCGGCAGAGGCCCGGCAGATCGTGGAGATCGGAGCCACCCTCATGATCTGCGCCGCCATATTCCAGGCCTTCGACGCCTTCGGGATCATCTACACGGGCGCCCTCCGGGGCGCCGGCGACACGCTCTGGCCCAGCGCCGTCACCATCCTCTACAACTGGGCCTTCATTCTGGTCGGTGGGTGGCTCATGACCCGGTACTATCCCCAACTCGAATCGGTGGGTCCCTGGGTCGCCGCGACGGTGTACATCATCATTCTGGGCGTGACCATGGCCTACCGCTTCGAATCGGGCCGCTGGCGCACTATACGGATTCTGGAGCCGACGAGGCAGGATGCCGCCCGGATCGCTCCCCTCAGCCCGACGGCTCCGGTGTCCGAGCCGGGGGCCGCCGTGGCGGATATCGCCGAGGAGGTGGGACGCGTCGAATGAGGCGCCGGCGCGGCTACCAGTCGCCCCGCTCCAGGAAGCGGCAGATCCTCTCCATCGCCGGCTCCAGGACGGAAAAGCCGGGCGCCGTGCAGATGCGGAAAGATCCGCCGCCGCCCCGGCCGAAGGCCACTCCCGGAGCCACCGCCACCTTGTGCCGGCGGAGGAGCGCCAGGGCGAAGGCGAAGGAATCTTCGAGTCCCTGGACGGAAGGGAAGACGTAGAAGGCTCCGGCCGGTTTCAGCACCGAGACCGATTCCAGGGAAGCCAGGGCCTGGAAGCAGTACTCGTTGCGCTTCCTGAGCTTCTCCACCATCTCCGGGATCCCGTCGTCCCGGTGGCGGAGCGCCGCCTCGCCGGCCCGCTGAATCATGGAAGCGGCATGGGAAACGATGAACTCGTTGATCTGGGCGCCCTTGGAAATGAAGTCCCGGCGCGAAACCACCCACCCCAGCCGCCAGCCCGTCATGCAGTAGCTCTTGGA
>JAJDTT010000208.1 GCA_022827025.1 Acidobacteriota bacterium | reverse complement strand
GACGCGTTCGAGAAGTCGTCGAGCACGACGGGCAGAGGCTCCGTCCTCTTCCCCAGTTCCCGAATCAGGCCGAAACGCAACGACAGGAACAACTGTTCCCTTGTACCCCGGCTCAACTGCGACGGCTCCTTGGCCCGCCGGTCGGCGCCGGCGACTTCGATCGTCTTCCGCCCCAACGGAGCGGATACGCGCCGGTACTCTCCGCCGGTGATCCGGCGGAAGAAGTCTTCGGCCTGACGGACGACCCCCGGCTGCCGTTCTCGCTCGAACCGGCTCTGCGCCTCTTCCAGCAACCGTTCGACGATCCTGCGCTTCGTCCACTCTCGAGCGTGATCCCGGATCTGCTCGACCAGGCGGTTGCGCTCCATTCGCAGCCTCGAGGATTCCTCCTCACTCTCCAGTCGTTCCAGCTTCGCCCGGAGAGAACCTCGCTCGGTGGACAACTCCTTGAGATCCGCGTCTACCCGTTCGATTTCTGCCAGCGTCCGGCTCTCTTCGTCGGCAATCGACTGGAGATCCGTGTTGCGGAGCGCGTTCTTGAGCGCTTCGAGGAGCTCTCCGGGTCCGCTCCGGCGTTGCAGTCGGCCTTCGGCATCCTGCCGGCTCCTTTTCAGTTCCTCTCGCCGACGGTGGAGTTCGGCCCGCCTGCGGAATTCTTCGGCGCCGCCGGCGCCGCCGGAATGGAGCAGGCCCGCCAGCTCCTCCTCCGCATCCCGAAGTCTCCGGTTCCGCTCTTCCAGTTTGCGCTGGGCGGCCTTCCACTTGGCCTCCGCCGCCTCCCGAACATCGACCTGCTCCCGAACGGACTCATGCAACTCGATCAGCCGGTCCGCAGCCGCGGCGACGGCCGGCGGCCGGTTCGCATCGAAGCCGATTTCGAAGGCCGACGCCAGAGGCTCGACGCTCTCCGTGTATTCGCGGATCTCCTTTTCGAGAGCGCGGAATCGCTGCTCCTGCTTCCGCAATTCACCGAGCAGGCTGAGGCCCAGCTTGATCCTCTCTCGCAGTTCTCCGACGGTATCCGGCGTGAACGATTGCGGCAGGCTGCGCGCCTGGAGCCACTCCCGCCACCTGCGCCGGACCGTTTCGAGATCCCGCTCCGCCCGTTCGACGGCCGTTCGAGATCGGTTTGACTGGACGGACCGCCGATGCAACGTGTCTCTCGCGGCGTCCAGAGACTCGGCAATTCGAGCCCGTTCACGGACCCCGGACTCCGTTGCGTCCAGTGACTCTTCGGCCTGGATGAGGGAGTGCTCGTCGAGCGTCTCCAGGTCCAGGCCCCCGGCGTCATCAGCCGCCTTCGACTCCAGCTCGTTCAAGTCCGCCTCGGCCCGCCGCAACGATTCGCCTATCGAGTCGGCCAGGGGGGCGCCTGGGTCGGGGCCCGAAGAAAGCGCGGCCGACCTGAAGACGTAGGCGGCGACGGCCAGCAGCAGGAGACCGGCGGCGGCACCGATGACCAAGGCCGCTCCGCCGGCGGCGGCTCCCCCGACCAGGAGGGCGACGCCGGCGATGCCGATGGCCGCGGCCGCCCCGGCGCCCCGCTGCCGTTCGGTCGGCGCGGCGGAGGCGCCGATCCCGTCCAGTTGGCTTTGCAGGTCGCTGACGCGCTGTCGAACCCGGGCCAGCTCGTCCAGGCGCGCCCTGGCCTGACGAATCCGCGTCCGGCGCAGTCGGACGCCGTCGGCGTCCAGACCCGGATCCGGCGCCTCCTCCAGGGCCCGTTCTGCCCGATCGGACGCGTCGCTCGCTTCATCCCGCGCGTTCTCGGCCTGTGCCCGGGACGATTGGCGGCGCGCCAGCTCCTCGCCGGCCCCGCGGAATTCGGTCCGAAATCCCGAGATCTCCTGACGGACGGCCAGGGACAGGTCGAACGCCTCGAGACGAGCGACGTCCCAGTCGGGCCCCAGGTCCTTCAGTGTCTCGGACAGGGACCTTCGGTGTCCGAGAAGCTCCTCTTCCCGCCTGGGCAGGTCCCGGGCCGATTTCTCGAAGGATTCGCGACGTTTCACCAGCCGGCGGATCCGCAACGAGTGATCGAGAAGGGACTCGTGGGCGACCTGCGCCACGCGCCGGTCCCGAGACTCTGTGACGCGCGCGGCCGCCGAGTCGCGCTCCTGCCGCGCCGTCCTGACCCGCTCCTCGAGACCCTCCAGGCGGCTGACGCCGTCCACGGGAAACTCCTCGACCACCGGTATTTCGTCGAGCTGCCGCCGGGCCGTGAGCAGGTCGTTCCAGTCGCCCCAGGCGGACTTGAGACGCCGTGCGCCATCAAGCCGGGATTCGGCCTCCCGGCGGCGAGCGTCCAGTGCCTGCAGCTTCGTCCCGACGTCTTCGAGCTTCGCAGACAACGCTCCATAGTCCGAAGCGTTGCCTGCAACTTCAGCCAGGCGGGTGTCGATCCGGGCCACTTCTCCTGCGGCCTGGGCCAGTTTGTGCTTTCTCCCGCCTTTGAGGAAAAGGTCGCTCTTTTGCGAAGCGAGCGCTTTCCGAACGTTCGGAAGCCTGGTGACGCCCATGCCGGCGCTGTAGATCTGGTCGTTGACGCTGGAGTCTTTCAGCAGGTCGTCACTGTGAAGCTCATCGAGGGTGAAGGCGAAGACGCTCTCAAAGACGTCCTTGGAGTGGTGTCCCAGCAGCCGGGCCAGCGTGGCTGCGCCGAAAGTCTCTCCGGCGCCGTCGGTGATGGTCACCGGGCCGGCGCCGCGTCCTTGAACCCGATGAACGATATACCGTTCCCCGGCTTCGTCGACCAGGATGGCGCGGCCGCCGTGGGCGCCTCCGGCCAGGGGCGGGTAGTGCCGTCTTCCCAACCGCTTCGGAAACCCGAACAGGATCGTGCGGATGAACTCCAGGTAAGTGCTCTTTCCGGCTTCGTTGGGGCCGTGGAAGATGGTGACGGGAAGGTCCAAGGGGCCTACGGTCCGGTCGGTGAATCGGCCGAAGCCGTCGATATGGAACTCGCGGATCTTCACGAGCCGCCCTCGAGCAGCAGGTCCAGGGCGATGGACTCCGCCTCGTCGATCAGGACGGCCAGATCCTGGTCGTCAGGGACCGAATCTCTCAGATACCGTCCGAATTTCCGGTGACGGTACAGTTCGTCCAAGTCTCCGCGCAGGCGGGCCAGGAGTTCGGGCTCGGACTTCGCCCGGTCGCAGAGGCGGAGCAGATCGGCCACGAAGTCGGAGCCCAGGAGCAGGTCTCGCCGGTCGAAGGGCGCCGCCGTCTCGTCCCGGATGCGCTCGCACCAGGCGAAGGGCGACCGCGAGGCCCAGTCTTCGTTGAGACTCTCCACCAGAGCGTCCAGAAAGTCGGGGCGGCGCAGGGAGCCGTGCAAGGTTCCCCGGCCCGTCAGGGCGAACCTCAATACCAGCGAGAGACCCTTTCCCCGCTTGAGGGAGCTCTCCGTGCGCCGGTGGAGGCGGTCGATCAACTCCTGCTCCGTCTCCATGCCGGAGACGTCCACTTCAAGGCGCTCCCAGCGGACGGTGTCCACGGGACGGAATTCGAGCCCGGTGCGGCCGCCGGAACCGACCCGCACCAGGTAGACCCCCCGGGCGCCCCGCTCGGTCGGGCGCGTTCCCTGCGGATTGCCGGGATAGACCACCGTCGGATCCGTCCGGCTCAGCACGTGTCGGGTGTGGACGTGTCCCAGCGCCCAGTAGTCGACTCCCGACTCCGCCAGATCGCTCAGAGAGCAGGGCGCGTAGGCGCCGTGGTCGGGATTGTCGCCGACGTTGGCGTGCAGCAGACCGATGTTGAAGGCGTCGCTGTCGACGCGACCGAGGCGACGGGCCAGATTCGTCCTGACGTGGCGCTTCGGGTAGCTCACGCCATGGACCGCGGCACGCCCGGGATCCTCTTCGAAGACCGGAACCGCCTCGAACTCGGCGCCGAAGCGATGGCAGCTCGGCGGATACTCCAGCCGCGCCTCCCAACCGTCCAGGGGGTCGTGGTTGCCGTGGCAGACGAACGACCGGATTCCGGCCCGATGCAGCCTGGTCAGGCCCTGGACGAACCGGTACTGAGCGCGGAGGCTGCGGTCGGCTCCGTCGTAGACGTCTCCCGCGACGAGCAGCGCGTCGACCCGTTCCGAGATGCAGAGTTCGATGATGTTGTCGTAGGCGTCGAAGGTGGCCTCATGGAGGCTTCTTGCAACGTGCTCAGGCGCCCTGGCCCTCAAGCCCGTGAAGGGGCTGTCCAAGTGCAGGTCTGCGGCATGTACGAAGCAGAACGGCTTCACTGCTTTCGGTACGCTTGGAAGTGGATGACGTCGCCAGTGTAGCCGAAGTCCTCGGCGCTTCGCCAACCGAGCACGAGGGTCGAACAGGGCGGCAACGTCAGGGGGCCGCGCCGGGGCCGGGACCGATGGCGTAGAGGTTCTTTTCGCCCCGCAGATAGACGTTCCGGCCGGAAAGGGCGGCCGAGGCGCTGAAGCGGTCGTCCAGCCGGTTGAGCGCCAGCGCCCGCGGAGATTCGGCGTGGCTCAGCACCAGGGTCGACCCGTCGAGGTCGGTGACGTAGACGCGCCCGGCGGCGGCCACCGGCGAGGCGTAGACGTTGCCGATCCCCCGCAGCCGCAAGGAGCCGGGCCGATCCTGGCCGGTCTTGGCGTCGACCCGGGTCAGGACCCCCTGATAGTGGGCGAGGAAATAGATCGCCTCGTCATAGAGAAGCGGAGAGGGGACGTAGGGCGTCGTCCGCCTTCGCGTCCACGGCACCCGGTCCGTTCCCGTGATGTCTCCCCGGGCGCCGTCCAGTCGGATCGCCACCAGGACCCGCTTTTCGTAGCTGCTCCCCACGAAGGCCATTCCATCGCCCGCCACGGGCGAGGCCACGATATTGGACGCCAGGCCACCGCACTCCCAGATCACTTCTCCGGTTTCCAGATCGTACCCGCGAACCCGGCTGGTGCCGGCGACGATGACCTGAACCGCGCCGTCCTGCTCGACGGCAATGGGGGTCGCCCAAGAGGTCACCTCGTTACGCGGGATCTTCCAGCGTTCTTTTCCGGTCCGCTTGTCCAGGGCGACGACGAAGGATTGGCCCTCGTGGTCCCAGTTGACGACCAACGTCTCCCCGTGCAGAACCGGAGTGCTCCCTTCCCCATGGCCGTGTCTGGTTCGCATCACCCCCAGTTGCTTCTTCCACTGCACCTCGCCGTCCGGGCTCAGACAGTAGATCCCCTGGGACCCGAAGTACGCCAGGACGCGCCGGCCGTCGGTAAGCGGCGAGGCGGAGGCCAGACTCGCCGTGTAGTGCCCTCCCTCGTGAGGAAGGCCGGTGCGCACGGTCCGTTCCCAGACCACTTCTCCGCTGCCGCGCTCCAGAGCCAGAACCACGAAGGCCTGCCGGCGGGTCACGGGAAGGTTTCCATGGGAGCCGGGCGCGTCATCGTAGATGGGATCAAAAGCCTCTCCCACGGGAACGGCCGCGGTCACGTAGATCCGGTCCCCCCAGACGATGGGTGTCGAGTGCCCGAGTCCCGGGAGCGCCTTCTTCCAGAGGAGGTTCCGGGATTCGCTCCACCGCACCGGCGGATCGGCTTCAGGACCGACTCCGGTCCCCAGAGGACCTCTCCATTGAGGCCAGTAGCGGACCGCCTCTCCCGATTTGCGGTCCTCGGCCCAGGCAACGGAAAGGAGCAGAGAAAAGATCGCCAAGGCCGTTCGGGGCATAACTATTAGGACGACGGGACCTCACGCCAGGATTTCTTGGATGACCCTCCCTCCAGCGTCGGTCAGGCGAAAGTCGCGTCCCTTGGAGCGGAAAGTCAGACGCATGTGAAACCCGTAAGGGAGATCATCACACACTCCATCGAAGTGTTCCAACGGCGGTCCCGGAGACTCGACGGCGGGCGGCGAAGCAGCGATTCTCTATCCCCGTTTCGGAAGAATATCGTACTATTTTCGCGGGAAACCCAGGCTTGGCGCACCGGCTGCGTGGAGGAGAACATCAGCGTCGTCATCGGGAGCGGGATTCTGTGATTTTGAGGTGCCTGCAATTTCTCCTCGCCGCCATTCTCCTCCTGACCATGGGGGAATCGGCGCAAGCCCGGGTCAAGCTGAAACCCGAAGCGGTCCGGGGTTACGACCGGTATGTCCGGGACCTGGAGACGAGTTTTGAAAAGCGATTCAGCGGGGAGATGCCGTTCCTCTGGTTTGACGAGGACCCCGAACACCGGGCCGCCCTGAAACGGGGCCAGATACTGATCGACGAACTGAGAGACCTGCCTGAAGTCCCCGGCGCCAGGATCCACGTCTGGCTGGGAGCCGTCTTCATTCCCGGCGCCCTGTCCGCCGACGTCCTGTCGGTGCTGATGGATTTCGACCGCCACCAGGAATGGTACCCGGAGGTTATGGATTCCAGGCTCCTGAGTCGCGACGGGTACAGTCTCCGAGGGTACCAGCGCCTCAGAATGAAGAAGCTCCTGACCGTGATCTTCAACACCGAACACGAAGTCGCCTATTCGCAGGTGTCCCCGAAACGCTGGCGGGGCGTGTCGCGCAGCACCAGAATCGCCGAGGTGAAGGATGCGGGAAAGCCCAAGGAGCGGGAATTGCCGGTCGGCGACGACCGCGGCTTCATGTGGCGGCTGAACGCCTATTGGCACCTGGAAGAAAGGGAGGGCGGGGTGGCCGCCGAGTGTTGGGCCGTTTCTCTTTCCCGCAAGATTCCCTTTGCGCTCGGCTGGATGCTCAAACCTCTCGTGACCAGCGTCCCCCGCCAGGCTCTCCGGAACACCCTGCGAGGCACTCGCCAAGCCGTGATGGACGGACTTCGAGGCAAGGCGAGCGATGCGGGACGATGGGACGATCGGGCGTATTTCCGTGGTGAAGGGAGGTCCCATGCAACCGCGCCGGTCACAGCGGCTGATATCTGGCATTTCTCACCAGGTCGCTACGCGTATGATAGAAAGCAATCTGTTTTTGAGCATTGACGCGGATTTTGCCAAGGTTCCTCCGGTACCGGCTGCGCGCTCGCGGGCCGTCGGTTCGAAGGGCGGTGTGCGCCACCGACCCCCGGCGTCCAGGAGTCATGGTAGTGCCTGACAATCCCCAGGCAGTGGCGCGGCTGATCCGCGAGTCCAGATCCGGAGACGAAAATGCCCTCTCTCAACTCTTCCCCGTCGTTTATCAGGAACTGAGAAGGCTGGCCGGCAACTACATGCGCCGGGAGGCCCACCGGACGTTGCCCGCCACGGCCCTGGTCCACGAAGCGTACCTTCGACTCCTGGGCGAAAAGCAGGTGCATTGGAAGGACAGGGCTCATCTGCTGGGTATCGCGGCCCGTTCCATGCGGCAGATCCTGGTGGAGCGGGCGCGAGCGAGAATGGCCAAAAAGCGGGGCGGCGGGCAACACGCGGTGACCCTCATCGACGAGACCCTGGGCCAGAACGCGCGATCCATCGATTTCATGGCTCTGGACCAGGCATTGCGGGCTCTCGCCGAGTTGGATCCGAAACAGGCCCGACTGGTCGAGCTCAGGTTCTTCGGTGGCCTGACGCTGGCGGAAACCAGCGAGGTCATGGGCATCTCCCCTGCCACCACCAAACGCTGGTGGGCGCTCTCCCGAGCTTGGTTGCGACGCGAGTTGAACGGGTGAACCCGAAAACGTTTCAGCGAGTCAAGGAGATCTTCGAGGCCGCCCTGGAACAGGATTCGGAATCGCGGGAGGACTTCGTCCGGCGGGAATGTTCCCCCGATACGGAGTTGACCCGCGAGGTCCTGTCGCTGTTGTCCCACCACGATCCTGAAGCGACCTTCCTCGAAGGGAACCTGTTTTAACCCGCCGGCGTGGAAACGGCCGCCAGTCTCCTGACGGAGGGGGACACCCTGGGCCCGTACCGGATTCTCGGCGAGGCGGGCCGGGGTGGCATGGGGGTCGTCTACCGCGCCGTCGACACGCGGCTGGACCGTACCGTGGCTCTCAAGGCGGTCTCTCCCCTCGTGGGCCGGGATGTCGAACAACGGCGGCGGCTCCGCCGCGAGGCCAAGGTCGCGGCTTCCCTGAATCATCCCGCCATCGCCGCCGTCTATGCCCTGGAGGAACTCGACGGCGGGCTCTTCATCGCCGGCGAATACATCGAGGGGGAGAATCTGCGATCGCGGATCGAGCAGGGGCCTCTTCCCCTCCCCGAACTCCTGCGGATGGCGACGCAGGTGTGCCGGGGCCTCGTGGCCGCCCACTCCAACGGCGTGGTCCATCGGGACCTCAAACCGGAGAACGTTCTACTGGATGCGCAGGGAAATCTGAAGATCGTGGACTTCGGCCTGGCGCTTCCCACGCTGGAACCCTCCCGCAGCCAGCGCCTGACGCAGGAGGGAACCGTACTCGGAACCCCGGTCTACATGTCTCCCGAGCAGTTGGAGGGGCAGGAAGCCGACTTCCGCTCCGATCTCTTCTCTTTCGGAATGTTGCTGTATGAACTGGCTACGGGCCGTCACCCGTTCGAAGGAAAGACGCCGTTGGCAACCGTGGCCAGGATCCTGGAGGGCAGACCCGGCCGCTCGGATGGCGTTGCTCCTCCGCCCGCATTGGAACGGATCCTCCTGCGGTGCCTCGAAAAGGAGCCTGCCGGCCGATTTCCATCCACCGAGGAACTCCTGGAGCAATTGCTGCGCCTGGAGTCGGAGACCAGTCGCATCCCCCGGCAACCGTCCGGGTCCCGTGAGTCGCTTCATGGTGGCTGGTGGAACTTCCACCAGTCGGCGGTGATCCTCTTGTACGCCGTCATGGTCTACGGCGTCTGGGAGTTCAAGCAGGCCGCATCACAGATCCTGGGAACCCGTTTTTTCCCGCTGATTCTCTTCTTTCTGGTGTTGGCATGCGCCTTGTGCAACGGCACGATTCGCACCCATCTCCTGTTCACCGCGCGTTTCAACCGTTCCGCCATCGAAGCGGAACTGAACCGGGTCGGCCGCTGGAAACAACGAGTCGACGCGCTCTTCTCCCTGTGCCTCCTGCTGGGGGCCAGTCTGATCGTGACCGGGGACCAACTCCTGGCCGGCTGCCTGGCTGCCGTTGCCGTCAGCTACACGGTCGTCTTCCTGGTCGTCGAGCCGGCCACCCAGCGGGCCGTCTTCAAACCAGCCTCGGCTCCGGTTCCACCGTCATCCCACCGATCCTGACAGCCCGTCTCGAGAGTCCCGCGCAACACCGGCACCGGGGCTGCGTCCGCCGGACATGGAGCGGCTTGGGCGGCATCTGGCTCGTCGACCAACTGTTCATTACAATCCGGGTCCAACGGAATCATTTGCGGCGAGCGGTCGCACCGGATGCCGACAACCCTCGTGCCTTGAGGAGAGATCAAGCATGCGACAACCTGTCTGGCTCCTGCTGGTAAAGATACGTTGTCCCTGATTGGGAATGACAGGCACCCATGCTTCCACGCCGATCCCGGTTTTCCGGACCTCGCACCCGGAAACAACGCCTCCATCGAGGGTACGATCTTTTTCTTCGAAGGCACTCTCGACCAGCTCGAAGCACGGATGAAGGAAAGTCGATCGCCTTGAACCAGGAGATCGCCGGCGCTTCATCCCACCGATCCTCCTGAGCCCTTTTTCTCTCCGTTCTCACATTCCCTGACAGTGCGGCCGATACCCGCCGGGAGACACCCGACAGGTTCTCGGCTGCAGGAGAGAACCAGGGAGGACTTTCATGAAGAGACAAAAGGGCTTCAAACACGTTCGGCATCACGGCAGCATCCTGGCCTCCGCCGAAAAAAGACTTCTGGTCTGGATCGCCCGGCGCCTCCCGTCCCGGGTCAACGCCGATCATCTGAGCCTGCTGGGAGTCGTGGCCATGCTGGGAGTGGGCCTGTCGTACTGCGCGGCTTCCTGGGACCGGCGGGCCTTGGTCCTGGTCATAGTGGGCCTGTTTCTGAACTGGTTCGGAGACAGCCTGGACGGCACCCTGGCCCGGGTCCGAAAGCAGCAGAGGCCGCGTTACGGATACTACGTCGATCACGTCCTGGACCTGGCCGGAACGTTGTTTCTGCTGGGAGGCCTGGCGGCATCCGAATTCATGAGCCCCGTCATCGGGCTCGGCCTGCTGACCGCCTATCTGCTGGTGTCTGCCGAGATCTATCTCGCGACCCATGTCCTGGGCGTTTTCCGGCTCTCCTTCCTGAGGGTCGGACCGACGGAACTGCGACTCCTGCTGGCCGCGGGCACGGTTTTTCTGTTCTACAAGCCGGTGGTCGGACTGGGGGAACTGGGGACCTTCAACCTCTTCGACGTCGGGGGTCTGGCCGGCATCCTGGGTCTGGCCCTGGCGTTTTCCGTTTCCGCCCTGCGGCACACGCGAAGGTTGTACCGCGCCGAACCCCGGCCCCGGTTGCAGCGGGCCCTTCCCATCAGCTTGCCCCGGTTCCCCTCCACCGGATTCGGACCCATGGGATCGGTGTTCCCCGGATCTCAACGCAACCGGAACTGAGGAAGCCTGAGATGGAACACCTGATCCGCTGGGCGCGATTCAACGCCGTCGGCCTGATGGGAGTCTTGGTTCAGATCTCCGTGCTCATGCTTCTGCGCGGAGTCTGGAACCTGCACTATCTGCCGGCCACCGCCCTGGCGGTGGAGATGGCCGTGTTGCACAACTTCTGCTGGCATGAGCGTTGGACGTGGTCGGACCGCACGGCAACGGCGGATACCAGCGTCATGAGCCGGTTGCTCCGATTCAACATGACGGTCGGAACGATCTCCATCGTCCAGAACCTGTTTCTGATGGAACTCCTGGTGACCGGCCTGAATCTGCACTACCTTCCGGCCAACCTGCTCGCCATCGCCTCCTGTTCCACGTTGAACTACTTTTCCAGCCATTGGCTGGTCTTCCGGCCGGCCGCCAAGGAGAAATGAAATGAAGACATCTGCATCGACCAAAGTGCGGTTGGCACTTGGAACCGCGGTCCTGGCCACGGTATGTCCCGTGGGCTCCGGCTCACTGCTTCAGGGCGCCGAGCTGAAGCCCGAGACCTTGCTGGCCTGGGACAAGTACGTTCGGATCACCGAGGCAAGAATCCGCGACGAGCTGGCATCGGAGAAGGGATTCTTCGGACACGAATTCGGTCGAAAGAACGAAGCGCGGGCGGCTTGGCAACAGGTTCGTTCGGGCCGGGTCATGGTCGCCCGGATGGAAACGGAGGATTCCCGGGGCCGAACCATCAAGGTCCGCGGTGGAATGATCCACCATTGGCGGGGGACCATTCTGATTCCCTCCGTCCGGCTGGAACAGGTCATCCATCGCCTGCGCTATCCGGACCCCAACGTGCCTCCGCAGAAGGACGTGCTGGAGACGAGAATCTTGGAACGGGACCAGGACTCCCTGCGCATCTACCTGAAGTTGGTCCGCAAGAAAATCGTCACCGTCGCCTACAACACCGAACACCTGGTCCGCTACCGCTGGCACAATCCGTTCCGGGCCTCGAGCCGCAGCATCGCCACCCGGATCGCCGAGCTGGAGAAACTCCACACTCCCCAAGAGCGGGAAAAGGCGCCCGGACACGATCGGGGATTCCTGTGGCGGCTCAATTCCTACTGGAGATACCAGCAGGTCGACGGCGGGGTGGTGGTGGAATGCGAATCGTTGTCCCTGAGCCGCGGCTACCCCGTCATCTTCAAACCCATCGTGGCTCCCATCGTGAGGTCCATCGCCAGGAAGTCCATGAGGAGGACGCTGGCTTCGCTCCGGCATCGCCTTCTCCTGACCGACGTGGCGCAAGAAAGCCTGCAACCGGTTCCGGGGTCCTGATCCCGGGGAGTCCGAGTTCCGGAAACGGCGCCGGCATGTCGCGTGCCGAACGGTGGAGACTTGGACCTCAGGCTGCTAGGCTGCCAGAGGCATGGGATCCGGAGAGAGCCAGGAGCGGAAACGGCGCGGCGAATACCGTTACAGCGGTTGGCTCCTGTTGCTGGTGGGCCTCCTGCTGTTGTCCTCCTTCTACTACACCTTCGATCTCTGGCCGGTGAAGCTGCTGCTGATCCTGTTCCTGCTGACGGCGGCGAGCTTCCTGTTGTGGAGGGCCGGCCGCCTTTCAAAACGCTGACCTTCCGGGCTCAGGAGTCACCGGCTTTCGAGAAACCATGCTCAAACGCAGGGTGGGCGACGAACTCTGGTGCATCTCGCAGCCGGACCACGCCGCCGCCTCGGGCTACCTGGCCGCCCACTGGGGCAACGGCGAATTCGCCCGCCCCGGTCGATACGCACCCTTCCCCGACCCCGAACGGCTGCGAGCCGAGACCGTCCTCGCCATCGCCGAGCACGACAACGGCTGGTGGGAGTGGGAGGCCGACCCCCGGATCGATCCCGCCGACGGCCTCCCGTTGGATCTGACGAGCCTCAAGCAGTCCGACGGCCTCCAGCGCTGGCGCCTGGGCGTATCCCGCTTCCAGGACAACCATCCCCATGCCGCTCTACTTATCAGCTTGCACGCCTACTGGCTGCACGCGCCCCGCGTCGGGGCCGAGCATACGACGGCGTTTCTCCATCCCCTCTTCGGAATCCCTGCCCAGTGGCCTCCACCCGAAGGGAGAGACCTGGAGGAAGCCAGGCAGTTCGTTGCCGAACAGCACGCTCTGCAGATACTGCTCACCGAACGCATCAAGGGCGATCCCGAATGGGACGCCGCCGTCGAGCCCCGGCACCTTCACCCTCACATCCGCCTATTGCAACTTTGCGACGCCCTCTCGCTCCACCTCTGTTTCGGTGGCGACAGGGAGCGAACTCTCCTGGAGATTCCTCGCGCGAGTTGGAACGATCGGATCTCACTCAACATCCGTCCCGCGGGAGACCGCCGAGTCGCCATCGATCCGTACCCATTCGACCTGGATCCACTCACCGTCACCCTTCGGTCCCGTATCCTGAACCCGGAGATTCGACCCCCGGATGACTTCCAGACCTGGTGGCAGGCGCGCCCCCGCCGGGAAATCCGGTTCCGGTTCGTCCGTTGAACGCATCACGCCAATTGAAGCCGGACGATTGCGGATTGAGGCAGTGTCCTTACCGTGGAATGCCGGGCGCCTCCCCTGATTCGACGCGTCCGGAGTTGCGCATCGCGCGTCCAGTATGAACAATCACATTCAGTCCGAACAATGGGACGCGAGAACACCGGAATCGGTGTTCCTATCCGCCGGCGTTTTTCGGCGTATGACTGGGCAAAGGGAGTAAAACGGATAGTAGCGATGGCCAGCCGGAAAAACGATCCGACCTGGGGACACCGTTGGGGATTCGCCGACACCCGTTTCGTCCTCAATGACGACGACTCGGTCACACTCACCGGTGATCGCTACGAGCTGTGCGGCTACAAGATGCACGACTTCCTCCCCTACGTGAGAGAGGTCCTGGGACTCGATCCCGATTTCAAGAAAAAACGACCCGAGGCCGATCCCAAACCGGTTCCCGCCCCCAGAAAGAACACCCGGTTCTGCCGTCGCCTGGCCAATTTCTACCGTCCCGATCAGTTCACCTTCGACGACCGGGACAGACTCATCCACAGCCACGGGCAGACCAGCGCCGACGAAGTCTTCCGGGTCGTCTACTCCCAACTCGACCGCGTCGCCGACATGGTCATCTACCCCGAAGCTGAGAAAGATTGTGCGATGCTGGTGGCGCTGGCCCGGACGCAAGACGTCTGCCTCGTTCCCTACGGTGGAGGCACCAGCGTCAGTTGCGCGCTGAAACTTCCGGCCTCGGAAGAGCGCATGATCATGTCCGTGGACATGAGGAGGATGAATCGCATCGAATGGATCGATCGCGAGAACCAGCGGGCCCTGGTCCAGGCGGGCATCACGGGGGATGAACTGGAACGCCAGCTCGGAAAAGCCGGTTTCGTCTCCGGTCACGAACCCGACAGCATCGAGCTCTCGACCCTGGGAGGATGGATCGCCACCAATGCCAGCGGGATGAAGAAGAATCGATACGGCAACATCGAGGACATTGTCGAAAAAGTGACGCTGATCACGCCCACCGGCCGCGTGGAGCATCTGACGGCCTCCCCCCGGGTCTCCATGGGGATGCAGCCCCAGGGTCTTTTCTTCGGAAGCGAAGGCAACCTGGGTCTCATCACCAGCGCCATCATCAAGATCCATCCCCGGCCTCGGGTCCGCAAGTACGGCTCCCTCGTTTTTCCCGACTTTGCCAAGGGTGTCGCCTTCCTTCGGACCCTGGCTGAAACCAGTTTCGTGCCTGCCAGCATCCGTCTGGTGGACAACGTGCAGTTCCGTTTCGGCCAGGCCCTGAAGCCGAGGCCCACCGGATCGGCGGCCTGGTTGGACAAGCTGAAGAAATTCTTCGTGCTCAAGGTTAAGAAATTCGATCCTCATCAGATGTCCGCTGCCACCATCCTCATGGAAGGATCCCGGGAAGAGGTCGACTTTCAGGAAAAGGGCCTCTACAAGCTGGCCAAGGAGTACGGAGGCCTGCCGGGCGGAGCCGAGAACGGACGCCGCGGCTATCGGCTCACCTTCGCCATCGCCTATATCCGAGACTTCCTGTCGGACTTCCACATCCTGGGAGAGACCTTCGAGACCTCGGTGCCATGGGACCGCATTCACCAGGTTTGCGAAGCCGTCGTGGCCCAGGCTCAGTCCCGGCACCAGGAGCTGGAGCTGCCGGGACGGCCCTACGTCTCCTATCGAATCACCCAGGTCTACCACACGGGAGTCTGCATCTACTTCATGTTCGGCTTCTACGCCAAGGGGGTGGAGGACCCGGAAACCGTTTTCAGCCAGGTCGAGCATTCACTGCGCCAGGCCATCATCGACGCGGGCGGGTCCATTTCCCACCACCACGGAGTCGGAAAACTCCGCAGTGAGTTCATGAAACACACCCTTTCTGCCCGAGGAATTCGGCTCCTGAAAGAGATCAAGCGCTCCACCGATCCAAACAACATCTTCGGCATTCGAAACAACGTCCTGGGCGACTGACTGCCCGCCGGCCCGCCGCCGGGACGAGAACCCTCACGACCTGATCCATGCCAATGGGAAAATCCAAACTCCAGGGCAAGACGGCTCTCATCACCGGCGCCTCCTCCGGCCTGGGGAAGAGACTGGCTCTTGATCTGGCCGCCCAGGGAATGAACCTGGGACTGGCGTCCCGCTCGCGGCAGTCGCTCCAGGAAACGGCCGCCGAAGTCCGGCGAACCGGAGCCGACTGCCTCGTCGTCCCCACCGACGTGACCGACGCCCGGCAGTGCCGAGAAATGGTCTCGGCGGTGACTGACGAATTCGGAGCCCTGGACTATCTCATCCTCAGCGCCGGCGTGAGCATGTGGACCCTCTTCGACCAGGTTCAGAACACCGGAATTTTCAAGAGGCTCATGGAAGTGAACTACCTGGGGGCCGTCCACTGCATCCATCCCGCTCTGCCGGCCTTGAAGGAGCAACACGGCATGATCGTGGCCATCTCCTCCGTCCAAGGCCGGGTGGGCGTGCCGTTTCACAGCGGCTACACCGCCAGCAAGCATGCCCTGGACGGTCTCCTGGAAACGTTGCGGACCGAGTTGCACGGACAGGTCCGGATTCTGAACGTGATGCCGGGATGGATCCGGGGCACCCGGCTCCGAGCTCACGCCCTCTCGGCCGACGGGTCACCCCTGGGCTCCTCCTCGCATCGGTCCCGGAAGGAGCGTGGCGTGAGCGTCCGCGAGTGTTCCCGCCGAATCACAGGTGCGCTTCCGGGACCGGGAGGGAACCTCTACATCCCCAAGGCCATGGGAATCCTCCCGCTGGTCAAACTGCTGTTTCCGTCGCTGCTCCGCGCCGGCATCCGGAGAGCCGTCCGGAAACAGACCAAAACGTGATACGGCGGAAAAAAGAAAGTCGACGCCACTGGCCAAGTAGCGGCACCGGCTGCCGATCCAGCTTTGCAGATTGTTGTGTATCTACTCTACCGGGGAAGTAGGGGCACCCCTTGTGGGTGCCCTCTTCGGCGCTCTGCACATACCCGCTTCGAAACCTTGGAGTCTGCGCGGTAGAAATGATCGTAGCGAGAAAGTGGAGAATCGAGGCCAGATTTTCACGATTTAGAGGCGCATAGTTGTTCTATTCGCCGAGAAATCGCACGAATATGGACCGATTATACGCTTTCGCAGCAGATCAATTTCTGCCGCGCAGGCTCCTTGGTTTCTCAATAGAAGTAGAACAGAAAAAAGACCGCGGCCGAACAGAGGCATCCCGCCCAGAATCGATCTTCGCGAATCATCCAGGGAAGGAGATTCATTGTCCCTCGACTCCCGGCCCGGCGCCTCAGCAGCATCCAGAACATCCCCAAGGTCAGGAGCGAACCGAGAAGGGCCGCCGCTGCCGGGGTCAATCCGCCGCCGGCCACAGCCACCGCCAGCGCCGCCATGAGCCCCAGCCAGACCATCAGGCCCCCCAGCAGATTCCTGACGGCCCCGGGCGAAATGGCGAGCACTCCGGCCCAGGTCAGCTTCGCTTTGTCCTCGGGGCAACTGCCCCAGCGGCTCACCAAGACCGCCGTCAAGGTGCACAGCGCCACGACCACGACGACCCGGTGGAAGAAGTTGAGCCCCTCGCCTGTCACCGCCGCCACCGCGGGCAACGGCGCCAGGTAGGCGACGTAGATCCACTCCACGGCCCAGGAATAGAAGACGCCAAGGATGATGGTGACGAAGGCCGCGGTGGGCGTCGTCCCCCGCCAGAACAACCCCAGCAGGAAGACCACCAGGAGCCCGGGAGTCAGATATCCCTGGTAATCGACGATCTGCAGGAAGAAATTCTTCTCCGAGTTGGGATCGATGACGAAAAGCGCGAACAGGCTGGCGAGCGAGACAAACCCCAGGATGGACCATCGCCCCACCCGGATCATCTGGGCGTCGGTGGCCTGCGGATTGAGGTACCGGCGGTAGAGGTCCATGCTGACGATGGTGGCTGCCGAGTTCATCATGGAATCGATGGAGGACAGGATGGCTCCCACGGCGCCGGCCGCGATCACGCCGATGAGTCCGAACCCCAGCGGCTGGATCACCAGAACGATCAGCTCGGTGAAGGCGGTGTCGGGGGCCACGGAACGGTTCGGGAGCTCGGACTGGAAGAGATAGAAGGCCGCCACGCCGCTGGCGATGGAAAAGAACGGGATCAGCAATTTGAGGAATCCCGCCGCGACGATGCCCAGCCGCGCCTGCGAGTCGCTCCGGGCGCTCAGCGCACGCTGGACGATGAACTGGTTCGTTCCCCAATAGAAGATGTGCAGAGCCATCAGGCCGGTCAGGACCCCGGTCCAGGGAAGATCCGGATGGTCGCTGGGCAGGTAGAGGTGCATCTTCCCGGCCCCCGCTCGATCCAGATCCATCAGGGCGCTCCAGCCTCCCAGCCGGTCAAAGGTGAGGATCGCCAGGAGAATTCCGCCCAACAGCAGCAGGACCGACTGGATCACGTCCGTCCAGATCACCGCCTTGAGTCCGCCGAAAATGGTGTAGCTGGTGGCGATGGCGGCCAGGATCAGAACGAAGACGCTGTAGTGAAAACGATTCACGCCCAGCTTCGACTTGGCCGGCGCGCCGGACGAACCGGCTGACCCCGGCTCCGACTCCCCCAGCTCGCCAGGAATCGATTCCGAACCGATCTCCTCGAGCGCGGCGCCGCCCATGAGCACGCAACTCGAACGGGCGCCGATGTAGAGCGCGGGCACCAACTGGACCACCGCCATGGTGATGACCAGGATGATGGCGTAGGCGGCGCGGCTGCGCTGATCGTAGCGGCGCTCCAGGTATTCGGAGAGGGTGTAGATCCTCAACTTTCGATAGACCGGGAGGAACCCGTAGCAGAGGAGCATGAGGCCGGCGATGGCTCCCAGTTCGAAGTGGCTCTGGGCGAAACCGACGCTGAAGCCGATGCCCATCATGCCGATCATGTGATTGGCGCTGACGTTGCTGCCGTAGATGGACCCGGCCACGCCCCACCAGGGGACATTGCGCCCCGCCAGAAAATAGGCCTCCGCCGTCTTGTCGCGCCGGGACGCCAGCAGGCCGATCGCCATCACGAGGATCAACGCGGCGAAGAAGACGCCCGTATCGAGTGGTGTGAAGACGGTACCCACGATTTTCCGGACTCCTCAGCCGGTTGGACGGACCAAGCCCCTTCGAGCCTGTTCGGCTCCCGCCACCAGGGTCCTCAGCTTCTTGCGGGTGATCTCCAGTGGGACGTGCTGAAAGCCGCATTCGGAGGCCAACAACAGGCGCTCGGGGGGGAAATGCTCCAGGGCCGGCCGGGTCCGTTCGACGATCAGTTCCGGCGGCTCGATCTCGTCGCTGCGTTGATCCAGCACTCCCACGGCGAACTCCCCCCGATAGTCCAGTTCCTCCCAGAGAGGCATCATGTCGTACTCCAGGGTGCAGTGCTCCAGGGAGATCTGGTCGACCGGAGCGGCGCGAAAGGCCTCGGCCATGTCGGTGTAGCGGGCGAAGTAGACCCTTTTGCGGTAGGCGTTTCCCCCGCAGACATGCAGACCGAACCGGATTCCGAGTCCCTCTGTGGCCACCTTCAGGGTTTGGGCCGCCCAGACCGCGTCTTCCGGAAAGGCGGTCCAAGCCGGTTCGTCGAACTGGATGAACTCGCAACCGGCGCGGACCGCCTCCCGAAACTCCTGGTTCAGGACCCGGGCGTAGCCGGCCGCCAGCGCCGCGTCGTCGGGGTACAGGTCGGGCCGCCGGTTGTCCGAGAACTTGGCCAGCATATGCGGGCCGATGCAGGTGAGCTTCACCTCGACGTCCGCGGGGGCCGCGTCGCGGGCGACCCGCCAGTCGTGGGCCAGTCCGACGCCGGGGTTGGAGAGGGGACCGACCACCTGCGCCAACTCGATTCCGAACCCTGCGGTCCCGAACTTCCGGTAGGTCATCTCCTCGAAACTGACTCCGTCGACCCGCTTCTGGACGAAGTAGTACATGTTCTCGCGCCGGCCCTCGCCGTCGGTCACGATGTCCAACCCCGCGTCCACCTGGTCCCGAACCGCCCAGCGGATGATCTCGTCGGCCTCCTCCCGGCTGAGCTCCGGCTTGCGCAGAGTGTCCGTCGGCTGTACCGGCCGCGGATAGCTCCCGGTCACTGTGGTGCGAAATGGTTTTGCCACGCGACGCCTCCCAGGCCGGCCGACTCTGACCCCGTTGGGATTTCCTGTGGAATCATAGCAGTCTGAGAATTGAACCGTAGGGGCAACCCTTGTGGTTGCCCGGCCTCGCCCAAAGTGGGTTGACCGGGCAGGAAGAGGAGAGGCGCTCGATCGGTTCTTCTCAGGCGTGACGCAGGAATGAGCGAAAAATCGGTGACGCCATGAGGGTCGATGGCTTGATTGCCGATGTCACCCGCTACGATGTGTCCCCCAATGGATGACCGGACACAGGACTACACTAGCCGGACGACCTGGGGGGAAACCCGTCGGTTGCCGTCATCCGGCCCACAACCGACTGAACCCGAATCTCGGCCCGACAAGGACGTTTACCGCTATGTCTTTGTGCCGCTCCGAATATGGTACAAGCACCTTATCCGAAAGAATCATCCTGAGGTGTGCTGCCAGCATCAGATCACACGTCTGTTTCTTCCGCCGACCGTGACGCCAACTCGTTCGCTACCTTGTTGATCTGGTTGATGGTCGTGTCGAACACCGGCATGTCGATGCCAAACTCATCAACGTCGCACCGCGTCAAGCTGTTATTCTCTGCCACGTAAGCCCGAATCGACTTCCCGCTCAAGGCAACGTCCGACCTGTATTTGAGCTTCTTGAGGACCGCATCCTTGTCCGCAAACGGCCGACTCAGCATGACCAGATTATTGATCTCCTTGATGATGTAGTCGCTGTGAGTCGTGATGAGCACCTTCAATCCGGCACGCACAAAGCGCGCCAGCAAGCGCGCCAATTGGATCTGGTTCGCAGTATCGAGATGGCTCTCCGGCTCATCGATGATCACCAGATGGTTTTTCTTGGCGACGTGCCGTAGGAAGAAGAGGATTCCTCAAAGGCTCCACTCCGGGAGCTGAAGACATCCGGCAGACGCTCTTCCGAGAAACCTTGGGTGAGGAACTGAATCAACCGTGATTCGCATATTCGCCCGCGTCGGCCGTTGAACCGATCCTCACTCGACCATGAGAGTCTCCACTCCCCAATGTCCCAGCGCCTATTCCTTCAACACGTCCGACCGCCCCTCCCAGCCTTCGGCCAGGAGATCGATCACACGGTCCCCCTTGAGGGGGTGCTGGCGGGCTACCGAGACGTCGAGCTCCACGCCGAGACCCGGCTTTTCCGGCAGATCGATGTACCCGTTCCGGATGGGGGCCGATCCGGTGACCAGGTCCCGGGTCCAGGAGGGATAGGCGAACTCGGCGAAGGCTTCCTGGATCAGAAAGGCGGGCGCGGTGAAGCTGACCTGGATCGAGGCCGCCATGCAGATGGGGCCCAGGGACATGTGGGGAGCGAAGAACACGCCCAGGGCGTCGGCCAGGGAAGCCATCTTCTTCACCTCCAACATCCCGGAGGAATAGCCCACGTCCGGCTGGTAGACGCCCGCAGCCCGGCCGGGCAGATACTGGCTGGCCTGGACCAGGTCGCTGATGCCGGCCACGTCGGTCCCGATGGGAATATTGACCCGGGACGCGACTTCCTTGAGGGGCGCGGGACCCAGGTATCCCAGCGTCGGCGCTTCGTACCAGAGCAGGTCGTACGGTTCCATGGCCTTGCCGAACTGAATCGCGGCCTCGGGATGAAACCGGGCGTGCGCCTCCACGATCAGGCCCGTGTCGGGTCCGGTGGCCTCGCGCACGGCGGCGACGATGTCCACGGCCAGGCGGAACTCCGACGGTTCGAGACGCCGGTAGGCGGCCCCGAAGGGGTCGAACTTGAGAGCCGTGTAGCCCTGGTCCACCAGTTTTCTCGCCTTCGCCGCCCATTGGCCGGGATCACGGGCGTCGAAGTCGTTGTACCAGCCATTGGCGTAGACACGGATCCGGTCCCGAACCTTGCCGCCCAGCAACTTGTATGCCGGCACCCCGTAGTGCTTCCCCAGAATGTCCCAGCAGGCCTGCTCCACGGCGGAGAGAACGCTCCTCTCCACCATTCCCAGGCCCCGGTCGATCCCCAGCATCTGGCGGGTGTCCAAGACCATCTGTTCGATATCGTGGGGGTCCCTCCCCAGGAAGAGATGCTCCCCGTTCTGGCGCAGATAGGCTTGGGCCGCCAGGGACCAGTGGTACCCGATCCCTTCGCCGACGCCGACGACACCGGTGTCCGTCTCCACCCGCACGAAGAACCAGGGGTTCCAAGGATTCTCCACGATGTAGGAATCGACTTTGATGATCTGCATTTTCCGGTTTACACCTCCTCGACGAACCGTAGCTATGACCTCAAGCCCAACCCCAGGATCTCCTTGCAGTATCGAACGCTGCGCTCCAATTCCGCCTTCTGGAAAGCGGCGTTGGCCTCCTTGGCATCGGCGCCCTCCGGAACCGAAAAAGGCTTCAATGGAGTGCCCCGTTTGGCCAGCGCCACGAAGGCGGCGAAATCCTGGGCCAAGGCGGCCGGGTACGGATTCCAGAAGTCCCGCTCCAGGTAGGGAACGGATCTCTGCACCCCGGAGATGGTCTCCAACTGGATGGGGACGCCGGGACAGAGCCGGGCGAACCGGTCCATGTAGGTCTCCAGGTCGACGCAGCCGTCCCCCATCGCCGCCCACTGGAAGCGGGCGCCGGCCTCGTCCTCCCAGACCATGGAATCCCGAATGCCGCTGGAGGCGGCGTAGGGACCCAGGATCTCCAGGTTCCGGACCGGATCCTCCAGGCTCCAGGTGGCGTTTCCCGAATCCACCGTCGCGCCCACGAAATCGGTCCCGGCCTCTTCGATGACCCGGACCGTTTCCCGGGCCTGCATGTCGCCGGCGTGATTCTCGATGGCGATGCGGACTCCCGCCTCAAGCGCCGGGCCCCGCAGCTTCCGAAACACCTGGACGGTGCTCTTCATGTGGGGTTCGATTCCCTCGGGTCCCAGGCGGTCCTGACGGCTGCCCAGGAAGCAGCGGGCCACGGGCGATCCCAGAATCCGGGCGATCCGGATGGTGAGCGCCAAGTGTTCCTCCGCACTGCCGAAGTCGGTCTTGAAGCTGGAGGAGGTGGGACAGATGCTTCCCGTCCCGACGTGAAGCTGGATGCCGGCGCCTTCCGCCTGCGCCCGAATTTCTTCGAGATGGGACTCGTCGTGACTCTCGTAGACGTAGAGGTCCGAGAGCAGGCAGGAGTCCAGCCCCAGCTCGGCCGCGTACTCGATCAGGCGCGGCGCCTTCCATTCCAGCGCCCGGATGGAGTAGTTGTCGAACCCCAGCGGGATGCGCCGTTCCTTCCGGCCGGCGGCCTCGGAACGGGAGGAACCGGTCGCCAGCCCCAGCCCGGTCACCGCCAGGACCTGTCCGAACTCGCGACGGCGAATAGTTCCCATTCTCCTCATCCTCTTTCCTGCCGGGAACGCCGGTCCGGCTGGGAACGCCGCCTCGGAAGTGCCGGCATTTCAACCCACTGCCGCGCGCCGGCGCCGGACGTCCAGCAAAGTGGCCACTTCCGCCGGATCGGTGATCTTCTCCCTCAGCTTGCCTCGGCGCCGGCCCCTCTCCTGCTCTTCCCGGTCGATGATATCCCAGTCCGAGAAACGAATCGGCCGGATTCCCCGGTCCAGCAGGAGGCGTGATACGGATCGGTCCGCATCTGCGGAAATCGGCCCCGCCTCCCTGCCGCGGATATCTTCCATCATGCTGCGAACGGTTTCCGCCGAGTCTCCCTTGTTGGTTCCGATGAGCCCGGTGGGCCCGCGCTTGATCCAGCCCACGACGTATTCGCCTGTGCCGTTCGTTTCTCCGCGGCGGCTGAGGACACGCCCCTGGGCACTGGGGACGACCCCTTTCCGTTCGTCGAACGGGATTCCCGGGAGGGGGACGCCGCGGTAGCCCACGGATCGGAACACCAGATCCACGGGGACGACTTCGCTGACTCCCGTCCCCACGGACCGGATCCAGCCCTGCTCGTCGGCCACAAGCCGATTCCGCTCGACCCGTACTGCGCTCACCCTCCCATCGGTGGCGAGGATCTCCACCGGCGAAGCAAGAAACTGCAGGAGGACGCGCCGCGACCCCCCTTGGGATCCCAGCCGGGCCCGCTCCATCATGTACTGCAGGTTGCGGCGCGCTGGCCGTTTTGCCCGCATCTCGTCGAGAGAGTGCTCGTCCAGCTCCAGGTCGCGCTTCCGCACCATCACGTCCACGTCCGGCAGACTCCCGATCTCCAGGATTTCCTTGGGTGTGAACTTGGCCTGGACCGGCCCCCGGCGTCCCAGGACCAGGACTTCCTTGATTCTGCTCTGGCGCAGGGTGTCCAGAGCGTAGTGGGCGATGTCGGTGGAGGCCAGGTCCTCCGGATCCTTGACCAGAATCCGGGTCACGTCCATGGCCACGTTGCCGACACCCACTACGGCGACCCGACTGCCGGAAAGGTCGAACCGGTCGTGGCGGTGATCGGGATGCCCGTTGTACCAGGCCACGAATGCCGTCGCCGTGTGACTGCCCGGAAGGTCCTCCCCCGGGATGCCCAACCGCCGGTCCGAACCGCAACCGAAAGCGTAGACCACCTGGTCGAAGTGCTGGCGCAACTGCTCCACCGGCAGGTCGCGCCCCACCTGAACGTTGCCGAAGAAACGGAAACGCGGATCCCGGGCCGTCCTCTCGTAGCTGCGGATGACCCGCTTGATGCTCTGGTGGTCCGGAGCCACTCCGTAGCGCACCAGACCGTACGGCATGGCCATGCGCTCGAACATGTCGATGCGCAGGTGCACACCCTTTTGCTTGAAGAGAGCGTCGGCGGCGTAGAAACCGGAGGGCCCCGAGCCGACGATGGCAACGCGAAGGGGACGCTCGGCGCTGCCGAGGGGAAAGTGTGTGCGGGTCCTCATCGCGATCTTTCCGCCGACAGTCATGCTGCTCCGACTACCCGAACGGCTACTATCCATTTTATTTGTGTGGCTCATCCGATTCAATTCGGACCGCCGCGAAGCGTCCGGATCGGACCATACAGGCTCGACCGTCAGGAGACGAGACTTTCGCTCCGGACTGCTACACTTACGGATCATGAGCCGACTGAAGACCAAACCACTGGGCAGGACCGGAATGGAGGTCTCCGTCGTGGGCCTGGGATGCTGGGGGATCGGGGGGCCCATGGAGCGGGACGGCACCATCTCGGGGTACGGCCAGGTGGACGATTCCGAATCGTTGCGAATGCTCCGCCGATCCCTGGACCAGGGAGTCAACTTCCTCGACACGGCCCCCTGGTACGGCGACGGCCATTCCGAGCGGCTGGTGGGGCAGGCCATCCGGGACCGGCGGGACGAGGTCATCGTCTCCACCAAGGTGGGAATATTCCTCAAGGACCAGCGCTATACCAGCGACTACTCGGGAGACTACATCATGGCTCACTATGAGGACTCCCTGGAGCGGCTGGGAACGGACTACATCGACGTCTACGTCCTGCACTCCCCCGAGACCGGTCTCTACCAGCCTTCGGGCATGGTCGCCCTCAAGGAGCTCAAGAGGCGGGGAATCATCCGCTCCTACGGGATCTCGTTCCCGGCCTCCCATGCCGAGAGCGAATCCTTCTTCCTGCCCCTTTGCGAAGAGGAAGAGGTGGAGGTGGTCCAACTCCGGTTCAATCTGTTGAGCTGGAGCGCCCGGCAGAGAATCCTGCCCAGGCTCAAGCAGCTCGACGTGGGTGTCGTCTGCCGCGAGCCCTTCTTCTTTGGATATCTGACCGGCCGGTTCACCCGGGAGACGGTGTTCGACGCAACTTCGGACGTTCGATCGACCTGGCCTCGCGAGCGGCATCTCTCCCTGGTGGAGGCATCGGAACGGTTCGACTTCGTCCATCACGGGCTGGCCTGCTCCCCGGCTCAGGCGGCTCTGGGCTATTGCCTCTCGCAGGACCAGGTGGCGACGACCATTCCAGGCGCCATGACGACCGCCGAAATGCAGGACAACCTGGAAGCGGCCAGCCTGGAATTTGACCCGCCGTCGATCCGCCGCATCGAAAAGATCCAGGAACAATTCGTAGGAACGGAGTTCTAACCCATGTCAACGCAGATTTCCCTCCTTCCCGACTCCAAGCCCGAGCAGGAACCGCTCGTCTTCCTCAAGGACCGAATGGTCCCGGCCTCCCAGGCGTCCATCGCCATTTATGACGCCGGCATCATCCTGGGAGCGACGGTGACCGACATGACGCGGACCTTCCATCACCGTCCCTTCCGGCTGGAAGATCACATCGACCGGTTCTACCGCTCCGCCCGGTACACGCGGATCCGGCCGCCCTTCGATCGGGACCGGATGGAGGAGATATCAAGAGAACTGGTGCGCCATAACGCCAGGCTCATCCCACCCGGACAGGAACTGTCTCTGGTCCATTTCATGACGGCCGGAGAAATCGCCTCCTACTCAGCCCTGCCCGGAACCCCCAAAAAGATGGCGCCCACCCTCTGCATCCATACGTTTCCCGTTCCCTTCGAGGCGTTCACCCATCTCTTCACCGAGGGGGCTCATGTCGTCACCCCCTCGATCCGCCATTACCCGCCCCAATGCATCGACTCCAAGATCAAGCATCGCAGCCGGATGCATCAGTGGCTGGCCGACCAGGAGACCCAACAGGTGGATCCCCGCGGGATCACCCTTCTGCTGGACCTGGACGGCAACGTGACCGAGACCAGCGGCTCCAACTTCGCCATCGTCCAGGACGGCGGAGTCGTCGCTCCTTCGGCCCGAAACACTCTGCAGGGAGTGAGTCTTCTGACCGTCTCCGAGCTCTGCCGGGAGTTGGACATTCCCTACGAGCAACGCGATTTCCAGGTCTACGACGTGATGAACGCCGACGAGGCGTTGCTTCTGACCACGCCTTACTGCATCTGCCCGGTGACGCGAGTCAATGGAGCAACCATCGGGGACGGCAAGGCCGGCGGGCCCGTCTTCCGCCGCCTCATCGATGCCTGGAGCGACCGGGTCGGACTGGACATCGTCGGCCAGATCACGGGACGGCCGGCCGTCTCGTCGAGCGCGGGATCGAGTTGAGTCCCATGGCTTTTGAACGAATCGCCGTACTGGGCCTGGGAACCATGGGGCACGGGATCGCCCAGATCTTTGCCTCGAACGGACATCCGGTCCGCTGCTACGATTCCGCGGCCCGGGCGCGGGACACCCTGAAGGAGCGCATCCGCAACAACATGGACCAGAAGGCCCGGCTGGGGCTCTCCCCGGGACCGGATCCGGAGGCGGTGCTCGGCCGGATCGAGGTCGTCTCCGAGCTGGAACCGTCCGTCCAGGAGGCCGATTTCGTCGTGGAGGCGGTCCGGGAAGATCTCCCCACCAAGAAGGATCTCTTCAAGCGACTGGAGGACCTGGTTTCCGGAGAGACGATCTTGGCCAGCAACACCTCCACGTTTCCCATGACCGAGATGTCGCCGGGTCTCCGGCGTCCCCAGCGGACGTTGGTGACCCACTGGTTCAATCCACCCCACATCATCCCCCTGGTGGAGGTGGTCCCCGGCCACGAGACCAGCGAGGAGACCGTCGGGAGAACCATGGACCTGCTGCAACGCAACGGCAAGCTGGCGATCCGGCTTCACAAGGAGGTCCTTGGCTTTCTGGTCAACCGGATTCAGGCCGCCGTCTTCCGCGAGATCTGGGACCTGGTGGAACAGGGCGTCGCCACGCCGGAACAGGTCGATCAGGCGGTGAGCGCCAGCATAGGACTCCGGTTGGCCGCCGCCGGACCATTCGAGATCGCGGATTTCGCCGGCCTCGACATCACCGGCCACGTCTTCGGCCACCTGCTGAAGGAGATCTCGTCAAGCCGGAGCCTGCCCCCCGCCGTGGACCGCCTGGTCAAAGAAGGACGCTACGGCGTCAAGAGCGGACGGGGGATCTACGACTACACTCCCGAACGGATCGAGGAGCGCCAGTCGCGCCGCGATCGCCTTTTCCATCAGTTGGTCGACCTGCTTCACAGCGACCGATCGGCCTGAACCGCGCAGGGCGGGCACTCCTGGCGCAAAACAGTGGTGCGGGCTGTGGGGACGGGGGGACAGGAAAGTCCCCCCTCCTGATAGGATCTCCCCCACCGGACCCGGTCCGGCGAAATCCTGCGAGAACGAAATCCTGCGAGAAAAGGAGTGGGGGTTTTCCTACCCCCACTCCGACGGGGGGACTAAAAGTCCCCCCTCCGGGTGCCCCATGTTTTCTCAGAAGTCCCCCCCCGCCGGGCCTCCAGCATGATCCGACCAGAAACTGGGCGGGGATGGTCCATCAGAGGCGCCCACCGCGTTGCCGATGTCCAACGACTCGGTCCCTACTGGGCCGGGGGGTGGCGCGACGGCTCGGCCGGGGAACGATGCGACCCCGCAGGGCACCCACAAGGGGTGCCCCTACGGTCATCGGGAATTGAAGTTACTAAGAAGTCCCCCACCGCCGG
>JAJDTT010000282.1 GCA_022827025.1 Acidobacteriota bacterium | reverse complement strand
CACGCTCGGCCTATCGGCCCACGTTCCGCCACCGGCGGCAGAAACCCCAGCCGCCAAGATGTTGATCGCAGCGTTATGGTCCCTGTCCATCCGGAGTCCGCAGGTGCGGCACCTGTAGGTCTCACTGCGTCCCGGATCGTGACGACTGCCGCACCTGTGACAGTTCTGCGACGTGTATTTCGGGTCCACTTCCACGAACTCCCGACCGGCCCACTCTGCCTTGTACTGGAGTTGATTGCGTAGAAGTCCCCAGGATTGCGTGAGGATCTCTCGATTCAGGCCCTTCTTGTGCAGACCCTTGGTGGACATCCCCGTGATGTTCAGCTTCTCGACGGCGATGAGTCCGTGAGAACGCACGATCCGAGTCGTGGCCCGGTGGCACGTATTCCGGTTCCTGACCTTCTCGCGGTAGCGGAGCCGTGCCAATTGCCGGACCCGCTTCTTTCGGCGGTTCGATCCCCGCTTGCAACGGGCAACTCTTCTCTGCTGACGCTTGATCTGCGCCCAATTGCGACGGTGGCGTTCGATCCGTTCTCCGGTGGACAAGACGGCCCGTTTACGGACTCCAAGGTCGATCCCCACCGCAGCCTCACAACGGGGCAACGGTTCCTTTTCCACTTCATAGACCAGATCCACGTAGATCCGGTTGGGCTTGCGGACGATTCGCAGAGCCTTCAACGGACAATCGACCGGCAAGGGCCGGGAGGAATAGAGTCGGATCGTGGGGAAGCCCTTGGGACGGAGAGCGTATCCCCGCTTTCGCTTCTTCACCATCGTGGCTCGTGGATCAACGAGGTCGATGGTCTCCATCCGGGCCAAGGGCCGAAAACGAGGAAAACCGGGCTTTTCACCTGCCTTGCACCGTCGGAAGAACGCCTTGAACGCTCGATCCAGCCGGAAGATCATGCCACGTTGCGCCACCAGGGCAAACGAACCCAACCCGTCCGGATCTGCTTTCCTCTTCCCGGTGAGAGTCTTCAACTGGTCATAGGCTGTCACACGCTTCTGGTCCTTCTGCCACGCCTCACGCCGCTCTTGCAGACAGGCATTGTAGAGTCGGTTCAGGACGGAGCGAATCCAGTCCAGCCGACGGTAGCCGTTCCGGGTCAGTCTGGCCCGGCATTGAAATGTCGCGTGCCACTTCATTTCTCATTGGATAGTAGCACGTAGATCTGGCAGAATTTACGGTGTCAACCACTCTTTATAATCCCCCATGTTATCTTTGTGTGGTGGTGACTCCGGGAATTAACGGGGGGCGCGCCTCATGAACCTGGACAAAGCGTTGCACCACTTGAAGTTGGACGGATGGTGCGTCCTGGAGGGGGTCATTCCTCCGTCCCAGGTCGGGGACATCCGCCGGAGCGTCCGGTCGGCGGTGGAGTCCAGTGGCGGGTCCGTCAGCGTGCAGGGAGTGGGCGCACGGACGGGACTTCTGGCCTTCGACCAGTCCTTCAGCCCCTATCTCGCCGACCGGCGAATCCTGGATATCGCCGAAGCCCTCCTGGGACAGCCGGTGCGGATCTCCTTCACCACGGCCATCATCAACTATCCGGGGAACGAGCGGGGCCGGTGGCACGCCGACTGGCCCTTCAATCAGAACAGCGCCGGCCACATTCCGGCGCCATACCCCGACATGGTGGCCCACCTGACCACGATCTGGATGCTTTCCTCCTTCTCGGCAGAGACCGGGGGAACTTTGGTCGTGCCTGGAAGCCACCGGTCCTCCAACAACCCCACTGGTGACAACGGAGTCGATCCGTCGCGCCCGTATCCCACCGAGATCCACGCCGCCGGACGGGCCGGAAGCGTGCTGATCTTCGACAGCCGTCTCTGGCACTCGACGGCCCCCAATCGGAGCGGCCGTCCCCGCGTCGGAATGGCGGTCCGTTACGCCCCGTGGTGGCTCAACATCGATATCCTGAGACCCGGCTCCATCGAGCGCACCCAAATGGTGGACGAAACCGGAGGTCACGAAAACGAGCAGGTCCCGGTTCCGGCGCCGGTCTACGAGTCTCTCCCGGCGCCGGTCAAACCACTCTACCGGCACTGGGTGGCCGACTGAGGAGCCCGAATCGCCGGCACCCCCGTTCAGATGTGTGGTCCGCAAGAACAATGAGTCTACGCAACCTCCCCCTTTCGATCGTGACGGCGGCAACCTTTTCCCTGGCTCAAGGTCAGGCCCCGGCCGGGGCCGGCGCGGCGGCCGACTTCGCGGGCAGCGGCCTGCACTGGATCGACGGTCTCATTATCGCCGCCTACGCCCTGGGGATGATCTCCCTGGGCTGGTACTACCGGAGGCGCCAGAAGAGCCTGGACGAGTACTTCGTGGGCAACCGGACCATGAACCCGGGGCTCATCGGGGTCTCCATGTTCGTGACTCTTTTCAGCACCATCTCCTTCCTCGCCACCCCGGGCGAAGTCTACGGAAAGGGGCCCGCCCTCCTGACTTCGTCTCTCTCGATCCCCTTCTACTACCTCATCGTCGGCTACCTGATCGTCCCGGCCTACATGCGTTTTCGGCTGATCAGCGCCTACGAACTGCTGGAGCAGAAAAAGGGCTTGAGTGTCCGCCTCGTGGGAGCCGTCCTGTTCATCATGCTCCGGTTGACCTGGATGTCGCTGCTCATCCACCTCAGCGCTCAAGCCATGCTCCTGATGCTGGGTCTGGATCAGGACCACCTTCCCTACGTGGCGCTGGTGATCGGAGCCGTGGCCATCACCTATGCGTCCTTCGGCGGTCTGCGGGCGGTGGTCATCACGGATTTCCTGCAGTTCTGCCTCCTGTGCGGCGGGGCGTTGCTGGTGGTGATCACGGTGACGGTTCGCCTCGGAGGATTCGGTTGGTTCCCCACCGAATGGAGCCCCGCCTGGGACACTCAGCCCCTGTTCAGCCTGGATCCCAACGTCCGGGTCACGGTGTTCTGGTCCATCGTTTCGGGAACCCTCTGGTGGGTCTGCACCGCCGGGGGCGATCAGACGGCGGTGCAACGCTTCATGTCGGTTCAGGACGTGAAGGCGGCGCGGCGGTCCTTTCTCCTGAACTCGGGGGCCGGGATCCTGGTGAACCTGATCCTGGCGCTCGTGGCCTTCTCACTGCTGGGATTCTTCGAGGCTCGTCCGGAACTCCTGCCCGCGGGCGTCGATGCCGATCGGGTGTTTCCTTATTACATCGTTCACTTGCTCCCCATCGGCATATCGGGCCTCGTGATTTCCGGCCTGTTCGCGGCAGCCATGTCCAGCGTCGACTCCGGCGTCAATTCCCTCACCGCGGTGGTGGTGACCGATTTCGTCGGCCGTTTCCGGCGGCGCGCCCTGAGCGAGATCGCCCGAGTCCGGCTCTCGCAGGCACTGGCTCTCGTTATCGGACTGGTCGTGGTGCTGGGATCCTCATTCCTGGTCGGAAACGTGCCGGGCAACTTCCTGGAAATCGCGCAACGGACCCTTCATCTGTATGTCGGCTCCATCTTTCTGCTCTTTCTTCTTTCCGTATTCGTACCCTTCTCCACCGCTACTGGAACCATCGCAGGGGCGCTGTCATCCCTGTTGGCCGCGGCCACGGTGGCCTACTGGGGGGCGCTCAATCAGATGATCCAGGACCTGGGCTGGATTCCGTTGTCGGAACGGACCGGAATCGTGGATTTCAGCTTTCAATGGATCCTGCCGGTTTCCGTGCCGGTGGGCTTTGTGGCCGGCTGCCTGGTGAGTTTGGTCCACCGGAGTATCAGGAAAGAGGAAAGAGAAGAATAGGTCGGGACGGAAGAGGGCCCCCACATGGGGAACCCCTACACCCGTTTCGGCGTGTGCTAATCTCTGGATGGGTCCGTCGAGCGAAGGGGAACCGTGGTTCGTGAACGAGTCGTTCTGATGTTGTCGGGAGGGATGGACTCCACCACCCTCCTGTATCAGCTTCTCTCCCAGGGACATCATGTCCAGGCTCTGGGCATCGACTACGGACAAAAGCATCGCAAGGAACTCGACGCAGCCGCCGAAATCTCCGCGCGAGCGGGGGTTTCCTTCAAGAGCGCCGACCTTTCCGCGGTCACGGGATTCCTGGCGGGGAGCGCCCTCACCAGCCCGGACGTCGACGTCCCATCAGGGGAGTACGACCCGGAAAGCATGAAGGTCACCGTGGTCCCCAACCGGAACATGTTGATGCTGGCCGTGGCCCTGGCCTGGGCCATCTCTTCCGAATGCGGCACGGTAGCCTACGCCGCCCATGCCGGTGACCACGAGGTCTATCCCGACTGCCGTCCTGAATTCGTCGAAGCTCTGGCCAGGACGGCCGGCCTTTGCCACTACGAGCCGATCGAACTGACGGCGCCGTTCCTGCACCTCACCAAGGTCGACATCGTCCGCCTCGGGGCTCGGCTGGGCGTGCCCTACGAACTGACCTGGAGCTGCTATCGGGGAGAGGATCTGCACTGCGGAACCTGCGGGACCTGCAGAGAACGGATCAACGCCTTCGTCCGGGCCGGAGTCCCGGACCCCACTGTCTACCAGCACCTGCCGGCCTCAACTCCGGCCGACGTCCCGGAATCGGTCCAGGCCCACTGAACGGATCCGAACCGGAGTACGCAACCATCAAGGGAGCTCGAACATGACCGCATACGGCACTCACCGTCCCAACCGGCTGATTGACGAGACCAGTCCCTATCTGACCCAACACGCCTACAACCCGGTGGAATGGCATGCCTGGGGTGACGAAGCCCTCTACAAGGCGAAGGAAGAGGACAAGCCCATTCTGCTGAGCATCGGATACTCCTCCTGTCACTGGTGCCATGTCATGGAGCACGAATCCTTCGAGAACGAGCGCATCGCCGCCCTGATGAACGAGGGATTCATCAACATCAAGGTCGACCGGGAAGAACGGCCCGACGTGGACTCCATCTACATGAGCTTCGTCCAGATGACCACCGGGAGCGGCGGGTGGCCGTTGACGGTCTTCCTGACGCCGGACCTGGTCCCCTTCTATGGGGGAACCTACTTCCCTCCGGAGGACCGCTATGGGCGTCCCGGCTTCGCCCGCATCCTCCAGGGCGTGAGGGACGCCTTCGTGGAACGCCGCCAGGAGATCGAAGCCGGCCGGAGCAAGACGCTGCAACGGCTGGAGGAGGCCTTTTCTTGGGGACTGGCACCCGGCGATCTGGAGGAGAGGATTCTGGATCAGGCCCACGATCGCTGCTACCAGCAGTTCGACCATCGCCTGGGAGGCTTCGGCCAAGCCCCCAAGTTCCCCAGTTCCATGGTTCTCGGGTTCCTGGTGCGTTATTGCAGAAGAACCGAACGAACGTCCGCCCGCCGGATGGTCGAGGTGACGCTGGACGAGATGGCTCGCGGCGGGATCTACGACCAGTTGGGCGGCGGGTTCCATCGCTACTCGGTGGACGACCGCTGGCTGGTGCCCCACTTCGAGAAGATGCTCTACGACAACGCTCTCCTGGCGCGAGCCTACCTGGAGGCCTGGCAACTGACGGGCAACCGTTTCTACCGGCAGATCGTCCACGAGACCCTGGGTTACGTTCAGCGGGAGATGCGGGATCCGGAGGAAGGAGGCTTCTACTCGGCCGAGGACGCCGACAGCGAAGGCCACGAGGGGAAGTTCTACGTCTGGAGCCTCGAAGAGGTGGAATCCGCACTGGATTCGGAAACCGCGCGAATCTTCTGCGACTACTACGACGTCACTGCACACGGAAACTTCGAGGGCTCCAACATCCTGCACCCCCGGCTGGAACGGGAGCCCTACGCCAAGAGTCTGGGGATGACCCCGGAGGAGTTGGACCGGCTCCTGGCCGGGGCCAAACGGCGGCTGTTCGAGATCCGGAGGAAGCGGATCCGGCCGGGACTGGACGACAAGGTCCTGGCTTCCTGGAACGGCATGATGCTCACGGCTTTCGCCGAGGCCGCCTTCGCCTTCGACAACTCGGAGTACCTGGAAACCAGCTTGAGGAACGGGGAGTTCCTCTATTCGGAGATGTGGACCGGCGACCGCCTTCACCGGAACTGGACCAAGGGCCGAGCGCGCCTCAACGGCTATCTCGACGACTACGCCCAAGTGGTCGAAGGTTGGCTGGCCCTGTACCAAGCCACCGGCGATCCGGTCTGGGTGGACCGCGCCGCCGAAGTCACGGATGCCCAATTGAAGCTCTTCTGGGACGCTGAGCAAGGAGACTTCCATTTCACCTCCACGAACCACGAACGCCTGGTGATTCGCCACAAGGAGTTCATGGACAACGCCACCCCCAGCGGGAACGCCGTCTCCTGCCTGAACCTGCTCCGGCTCCACAAGCTGCTGGGACGATCCGACTATCTGGAGAAGGCGGAGAACATGCTCCGGCGGGTCTCCCTGGCCCTGCAACGCCATCCGCTGGCGTTCGGCTACTGGCTCCAGGCGCTGGACCATTACCTGGGCCCGGTTCACGAGATCGCCGTGGTCGGGACCGAGGCGCAACGGACCCCGCTGGTCCAGGTGGTGAGAGATCAGTACCTGCCCAACAAGATCCTGGCGGTCGCCTCAGGCGAGGACGACGGCCTTGGATACCGGATCCCGCTTCTGGCGGGAAAAACCTCGATCGACGGCGGGGCCGCCGCCTACGTCTGCCGGAACTACATCTGCCGGAGGCCGGTCCACACGCCGGAAGAACTGGAGCAGGCCATCAAGTCGGCGTCCTGAGAGTCTGCGCGGTAGAAATGATCGTAGCGAGAAAGTGGAGAATCGAGGCCAGATTTTCACGATTTGGAGGTGCATAGTTGTTCTATTCGCCGAGAAATCGCACGGATATGGACCGATTCTACGCTTTCGAAGTAGATTGATTTCTGCCGCGCAGGCTCCTGAATCGGATCAGAACCGGTCAAGCCGGGTCCGAAGCTTCCGCAACGCCCGGGCTCGATGAGAGATCCGGCTCTTCTGCTCGATGGTGAGCTGGGCGAAAGTCTTGTTCAGCGGCGGATAGAAGAAGACGGGGTCGTAGCCGAAGCCGTTGGCGCCGCGGGGCTCGGGAACGATCCGTCCCCAGACTTCACCCTGAACCTGGATGCGCTCATTCGGCAGAGACAGGCACAGCGCCGACACGAAGCGGGCCCGCGGACGAGAGTCGGGCCAGCCGGGATCGGCGTCGGCAATCAGCTTCAGCAGGGTCCGGATGCGCTCGCCGTCGGTGGGGGCCAGGCGGGCCGAACGGACGCCCGGACGTCCGTCCAGCACCTCCACGGCCAGTCCGGAATCCTCCGAGAGAGTGGGCACACCCGTCAGACGGGAGTAGTAGCGAGACTTCAGAAGCGCGTTCTCCCGGAAGGTCAGGCCGGTCTCCTCCGGCTCGGGGATCCGGGGACGGTCCGGCAACAGGTCCACCTGGACCGGGAGTCCTCCCAAGGCGTGGAGGACCTCCGCCACCTTTCCCTTATTTCGAGTTGCCAACAGGAATCGCAAAACGATTGGATGCTGGATCGGGCCGGAACAGTCGAGCGGCATCTTCCGTCATGTCTTCCAGCACGTCCCGCTGCCGGGAGATGAGCTGCCGGATTCCGCCGCGAGCCAATTCCAGGAGCCGGTCCAGTTGATCCTGGCCGAACGGCGCCCCTTCGGCGGTCCCCTGGATCTCGACGTACTCGTCCTGGCCGGTCATGACCACGTTCATGTCCACTTCGGCGGCGAAATCTTCCCGGTAGTTCAGATCCAACACCGGTTCGTCACCCAGGATGCCCACGCTGACCGCGGCCACGGGAGACAGGAGCACCGGCTCCTGCAGAATCCGTTCCCGATGCAAGCGATCCAGGGCCAGGGCCAGGGCCAGGAAGGCCCCGGTGATGGAGGTCGTGCGGGTGCCTCCGTCCGCCTGGAGCACGTCGCAGTCCAACCAGACGGTCCGCTCCCCCAGGAGCTGCAGGTCCACGACCGCCCGCAACGACCGGCCGATCAGGCGCTGAATCTCCTGGCTCCTCCCCGAGAGCTTCCCCTTGGCCACTTCGCGAATCATGCGGGTGTGGGTGGACCGGGGAAGCATCCCATACTCGGCGGTGATCCAACCCTGGCCGGCGCCCCGCAAGAAAGGGGGGATTTTCTTCTCGACGCTCGCCGTGCAGATCACCCGGGTGTCTCCGCACTCCATGAGCACGGACCCTTCCGCATGCTTCGTATAGCCGGTGGTGACCTTCACCGGTCTCAACTCGTCGGGAAGCCGCCCGTCGTGTCTCCGATTCATCGCCGTCGTCCGTCCTTCCTTTCGGAAGGAGCAATGTTACAGGAAGGGCTCCCCTATGGAAACGTGGCCGGAAAGCGTGAGCTCCTGTTTGCCGCCCACCAGGAACCGGACCTGGTCGATCTCCTCCAGGTTCTCGACCAGCGACCGGGTGATGGAGTGGATGGCGCACAACTCCATCCGGATGCCTCCGGCCAGGCTGTCGGCCGTCTTCCGGCTGATGTCCACCACCGCCGTCTTGTCTTCCAGGACGAAGATCTGCCGTATCGTCGCGTCTTGGCGGAAGATCGCGGCGCCCTCTTCCTCGGGGCCCTGAATCAATTCGTCCACGATCTGGCGCGCGTTGAACACCGGCTCGCCCGTCTGCAGGACGGTGCGCTCTTCGGACAGAAGAAATCCTTCGCCCAAAGCCGTGGCGCCGGGAGCGCAGAAGAAGACGCGAACCTGCATTTCACGGGAGGAACTTCCGGAGGGAGGCGGCATGCGAACCGGCTCCGACACCTGCGGCTCCTCCAGGCCGACTCGCCGCTGCCGCTGCAGCTCCGCCTCGGTGAGATAGTAGCCGACTCCCAGAGCGATGACGATCAACAGGAACAGGGAGAGAGCGATCCGCAGCTCGTTCATTCCCGATCGGCTCCTTGGGGAGGCCCTTCCAGAAAGGCGGCGACCGCCGCAGCCAAGGCCGAAATCAGGCGCCGGTGAAAGGTATCCAGCGTCAGGTTCCAACGGTCCTCCGAGCTGGTCAGTTGCCCGAACTCCACCACGATCCCCGGAGCCGCGACCGACTGCAGGACCGTCAACGGGGCCTCGACGACCTGGTTTTCAACCTCGTAGACCTGATTCAGGCTCTCCTGGACCACCGCGGCCAGTTCCCGGCTACGCTCCCGGTATCGCTCCTGGCCCGATTCCCAGAGCACGAACTTCCCTTCCTCTTCCGGTTCCGGCTCGGGTTCGGCCTGGACCGCCGCCACTTCGACCCCCTCCTCCTCCTCACCCTCCCCGGTTTCAGACTCCGGTTCCGAGACTTCCGAATCTACATCCACATCGGTTTCAAGAACCATCGGCTCCCCGTCGAGCTCTTCCGGCTCCGGTGGAGGCATGACCGGGGAATTCCCATGAAAATAGACTAGGGCTCCGCGAAGCGTTTCATCCGGAGCCCTGCCCAAATGGAGGCTCAAGTAGGCGCGGGTCCGGTTGGCGTTTCCCACGGCGCTGCGCCGGGCCGCGGAGAGATTCACGTCCCGATCCCGGGTCAGAACCATCTCCAGGCCGCGTTGCCGAAACTCCTCCTGCAACCGCAGGGCAAACTGGAGAGCCAGGTCTTTTTCGACGAATCCCTGCTCCCCCAGATCTCCCTCCCAGATTCCTCCTGAATCGCTTCCGCCATGGCCCGGATCGACCACGATCACCGGACTCTCCCGCCGGCTCCGCGACCTGGTGAGCCGGGACCGTCGGGCCGGAGCCGGATCGGCAGTTGCAGCAGAAGCCGGGACCGCTCTCGAGGCCCTGGCCGGAGCCCGGCGGACAGGGCCGTGGATCTCCACGCCCCTGGTCGGGGCGTCGGCGACTCCGACCTCCCGGTAACGGCGGTAGTCCTGCCCCTTGTGGATGCGGAAGGTTCCGAATGGATCCCGGGAGTTGAACTTCAGCTCGGACACCAGCCGGGACGAAGGGGTTCCGCGCCTGGCGCCGGGACGAACCCGATAGGGCCCGAACTCCACTTCGAGGTAGTCCCGGCGTTCGTGGACCCGGATCGGACCCGGCCGGCTGGTTGAGAACTCGATCCGGACGTAGTTGGCGTGATTGGTCACCTGCACCTTCACCTGGTTCAGGTCCCGGGGCTCGAACCGATACCTGGCGGCGCCGGTCTTGGAGAAGCGCCCCGGAAGGACGGGCGCCAGCGCCCGAACCAGGAACGCTTCAGGGATGTACCAGTCGGAAGGGCCCTTCTTCCATGCCGGGGAAGACATGAGAAGATAATCGACTCCCGCCCGAACCAGTGGCCGTCCATCCAGAAACAGGAGCTCTCCGCCCGGACCGGACAGATTGAAGCGGTCCTTCGACTCCCAGCCTTCGAGCCGGAGGGCGGAAATCATGTCCTTGAGGCTGACGTAGGGCTTGCCGGACCGCTGCTCCATCGCCACCGCGGACCTTCGACTCCCCAGGTCCAGCAGCATTTCCCCTGGATCCTGGGCCGGCAGTCGGGGGGCCAGGCAGACCAGCATCCAACCGGCGAGGGCGGCCAGGCGGAACATGCGCATGAGGCGGGGATACGGAAACCGGCTCTCGGACTCACCCCGAATTCCGGAAGCGCACAACGGAGGCCACGGCATCGGACGCAATTATAGTGGAAGGGGTACGGCGACTTTTCGGATCAGCCGGCGGCGGCACTCGCCACCGCCGCCTCCAACTCCGGTTCGGCGACACGCCAGCGGGACGCGTTCCGGAACAACGCCGTCGCCAGAGCCGTGTGCAGGGCGTGTCCGGCCTTGTAGGCGCGGACATGCCCGATCACCGGGCTGCCGCAGAGGGAGACGTCGCCGATCAGATCCAGGACCTTGTGGCGAACGAACTCGTCGGGGGCCCGGAGCTCTCCGCTCATGACGCCGTCGTCGCTCAACACCACTGCGTTCTCGAAGGAGCCGCCCCGGATCAGGTTGTTTTCCAGGAGCTGGCGGACTTCACGATAGAATCCGAAGGTCCGGGAAAACGAGATCTCCCGTGCGTAGACCTCGGGCGTCACTTCCAGGTCCAGCCGCTGGCGGCCGATGACGGGATGGGTGAAATCGATCTCGTAGGTCACGCGAAAGACCGCCGAAGGCTCGATCGAAACGAACTTCTCCCCGTCCGTCAGCCGGATCGGCTTCTCCACCCGGATGAAGGTCCGGGGAGCGTTCTGCTCCTCGATCCCGACATCCTGAATGCCCTCCACGAAGGGTTGGGAGGACCCGTCCAGGATGGGGACCTCCAGCGAATCGATGTCGATGTAGAGGTTGTCCAGGCCCAGGCCGTAGACGGCCGACAAAAGGTGCTCCACCGTCGAGAGCATCACCCCGCGTTTCATGAGGGTGGTGGCCAGGACCACGCGGGAGACGTACCGGCGCGAGGCCTCGATCTCGAAACCCTGCAGGTCGACACGGCGGAAGACGACGCCGGTCCCCGCCGGCGCGGGCTTCAACTCGACCGCCACCTGGCAGCCGGTGTGGAGCCCGATTCCCTTGAGTTTGAACGGCCGGCGGATGGTCCTCTGCATCTGGCCTGGACTGTGTTGCAAGATGCAGGCCAAGAATGGCGAAAGCCTTTATTTTCAGTGGATTTGGAATTTCGAACGTCGCGGTGGAGAGCGCAGAGTGTGACCTGGAGTCCACAAGGGTGTGGACCGCAGGACACAGATCAGGCCGCGGCAAGAGTCACAAGCCGTCGTGGCCTTCCCGCCGGGATCAGTCGATCCGCCGGCCTTTTCTTCTCTTCTGCCGCTCCTTCTCCGCTTCCCGCTGCGCCTTGGCGTCCCGCTCTTCCTGCTTCTTCAACCGCTTGGCCATCTTCTCTTCCCACTTGGCCTTCTTCTTCTCGTCGATGGCCGGCTCCAGGAAGTGGGATTCGGGAATCTGCAGGTTGTAGGCCAGGTCTTCTATGAAAAGCTGCTGGGCGATGTTTCCGTCCAGATAGATGTCCGTCCGCAGGGGCGTGTGGACTCCCTGGACGGTATGCCAGTTGTAGAACTCCCACTCCCTCTTGTGGCGCAACCCGGTGTCGTCCGTGAATTCGTTTTCCACCTTTTCGGGGAGGTGGCTGTTCAGGTTGAAAAAGACCACCACCGAGTTGTTGGAGGCGTCCAGAAACTCCACGGCCTCGAACTCTCCCTGGCCTGCGATGTCGTCGGGTCCGTAGTAGTAGAGGCTCATGCCCTCTTCGTCGAGGCGTTGCTTGATGAGGAAGTTGAGATCCTTCCGAACGCCCTTCATCCACGAGTCCAATTCCTTTTCCGGGATCTCTTCGACGTCGAACTCGCCCTCCAGCGTCCAACCCTTGTTCAACTCCATGTTATGGACGGAGACTCGCTGCTCCTTCTCTTTCTTCCCCAATTCGAAGCGGGACTTGACCGGATCGTAGACGGTCCAGTCCCGATACCGCGTGAATCCCTTGCGGCCCTTCCGGAAGAAGAAGTACCGGCCGGTCGCATGGGAGTTCCGGACCTCCAGGTAGGCGTCGCCCCCCATGGCCGTCACCGCCGCATCGATCACCTTTCGGGCCTTCTCCTCTCCTGAGTCCTGGGCCAGCGACGGCATCACCAGAGTCGTCGCCAGAATCCCCGCCCCGACAGTGAACCAACCGCGCCATCGACATGGTTCCCGTAATTTCTCCAACATGATCGCCCCTCGATTTCGACTCCCCGCAGGGGCGCCCCTTGGGGGCGCCCTCTTCGGTCCAAACTACGCCCCCCGGAACGATTTCCGCCGCCGGCGCCGGGCGGGCCACCGCAAGGATCGCCCCTCCGCATTGGACGGACGGCACACTAACAGCCGACGTAGCGAGCGTAGATGGCTCGGGCCTCCGTCTCGTCCTCCGTTCCCCGGATGATGGCCCGTCCGTCGCGGAACAGGGCCAGCTCGTAGCCGTTGACCTCTACCTTCATCATATAGTCGTTCAGGCTCACGCTGCCACTGGGCCGGAGCCGCCGGGCCACTTGGGGCAAATCCATGCGGGAGTCTCCGCCCGGCTGGACCTGGACCGCGTTCCGGCCGCAGAGTCGAACCGAGTGGCGCCGCTCCCTTCCCTCCAGAAAGCGTAGCTCGAGTGCCCCGCAGCAGGGACAGTCCGGGTCGCGCGCACCCTCCAGCGAGACCAGTTTCATCCGGTTCTCCCAGACGTCCACCTTCAGCATGGTGGACGCCGGCTCGGCGCCCACCAGAATCTTCAGAACCTGGGCGGCCTGGTAGGAAGCCACGAGATGGACGACCGGCGCCAGGATGCCGCTGGTGTCACAGGTCTCGGCGCTGCCGGGCGCCGGCGGCTGCGGAAATAGGCATCGCAGGCAGGGCGTGATTCGGGGGCGGAACGTGAAGGCCGTCCCGTAGCTGCCGACGCAGGCGCCATAGACCCAGGTCCGGCCGGTGCGGAGAGAGTAGTCATTCAACAGGTACCGGGTTTCGAAGTTGTCGGTGCCGTCCAGGATGAGGTCGCAGTCGCCGCAGAGAGCCTCGACGTTGCGATGGGTCAGGTCTTCGACCACGCCGTCGACTCGGACCCGGGAATTCATCGATGTCAGGACCGATTCCGCTGCCACCGCCTTGGGCAGGGCCAGGCGGGCATGTTGCTCCGTGAAGAGGCACTGCCGCTGCAGATTGCTCTCTTCCACGAAGTCACGGTCGATCAGGCGCACATAGCCGATCCCGGCTCGGACCAACTGCTCCGCGGCCACGCTGCCGAGGGCCCCGCAGCCGACGATCACCACCCTTGACCCGCCCAGGCGTTTCTGCCCCTCGGTTCCGATGGGCGGGAAGAGGATCTGACGCGAGTAGCGCTGGTTCACGGTTCAGTCCCGGATTCAGCCGGATCAGTGTTCCACCGGCACGCCTTCCAGCAGTCCCGCGTCGTGCATGGCATTCCACTCGTCCAGAAAGGTCTGGTTCCAGGTCTCCGTCAGGGGATGTTTCATCATCTCCTGGAAAATGTTCCAGAAGATGATGATGCCGTCGGCGCCGTCCCGGAGCGCCCGGTAGGCCGTGTCGACGGAGCGGACCAGGGCGGCGGTTATGTACGGGCGGTGCTCCCATCCCCGGAACATGGCCGCGCACTCCCGGACCAACTGGGTGGGATCGCCTCCCACCTCCTTGACCGGCTCGCAGAAGGGGAGGATGTGGGTGGCGCCGGCCTGGGCCACGGCCGCCGCCTGGGTCAGGGAGAAGACGGTGGTGCAGAAGGTCTCGACACCCTGGCTCTTCAGCTCGCGGAAGGCGCCCAGTCCGTGGACGGTGCAGGGGATCTTGAGGATGATCCGGTCCGACAGGCGGGTGAAGACCTCTCCGACGCGGAGCAGTTCTTCGGTGGAATGACCGTCGATCTCCATCACCACAGGCTTGTCGGTGATGTCCAGGTAGCGCTGGGCGACGTCCACGATCTGCCCGTACTTCCGGACCATCTGGTTCAGCACCACCGTGTTGGTGACGATGCCCGCCGCTCCCAGCGGCAGCCATTTCTCCAGGTCGGCCGGATCGCCCGCCAGCCAGATGGCGGGGCCGGCTCCCGCGGATCTTTCTTTAGCAACTGGTCCCCTGTTGTGGTTCTGTTGTGTCACGTCTCGCTCCTGGGATAGACAGAGATTCGGGTTCGAAGTTTCAATCTGCAGACGGAAGAGTGGAAGCTCTGGGGGGCGGCAATCTCATCGCCCGTTGGATTCATATTCAATTGCGTCTCCGGAGTACGGCGCCTGAAAGACGCCGATCCAATCGGCGACAAGGATGTCGCCGCTCCATGTCGCCGCTCCATGACGCCGCTCGTTTGGAGGGGCGTCATTCTTGGCGCCCTCTTTCGAGCGTTGAGTGTATTCAAAGCTCGGCGGCTGGACGTCATGAGTTCTTTTCTTCAAAGGGAGGTCGGTCCTTTCGCTCGTTTTCGCGCTTTGGGGTAAGGACGAACACAGGCGGGTCGAGACGATGCGGCCGCTCGGTTTTTCTCAAATGCGAGGTCGTAAGACGGCGGCGGGGACGCCGCCGCTCCGGACGACGCCGCTCCTTCACTTGCAACATGGATACTCCATGTCGGCGCACCCATGGTCATAGCGACCAGGGGCCCCGGTACTCTTTGGTGAGGAGCCGGTTGGCCTCCGGGTGATTGGTGATGGTCTCGGTTTCCGGGTCGAACTCCAGCACCTTGCCCGTCCGGTAGGCGACCTCGCCCAGGTGGACCAGGGCGCAGGACCGGTGGACCTGAAGGGCGGGCGCCAACGGTTGGTTGCGGGTCCGGACGCAGTCCAGGAAGTTGGACAGGTGCGCGCCCTTTCCCCGGTCGCGGACGGCTTCTCCCACTCCCATGGAAGGGCCCTTCTCTTCCTTCCTGCCCAGATAGACCTGGAAGAAGCCCCGGCGGGAGAAGACCATGAATCCCTCGGTCCCGTAGAAGGCGTTGCCGCTGTCCACGCCGTAACGGCCGTAGGGGGTCCAGGCCCGGTCCTCGTAGATGAGCACCTTCCCTTCGGCGAAATGATGGGCCACCATCATGTTGTCGGGAAACTCCCGCTCCACGCCCTCCACGTGAACCCGGCTCCCGTGCGCCGTGATGCGCACCGGATGGGTCTCCGGAGCGAGACCGAAATGGGCCATGTCCAGGTCGTGAATGCCGTCTCCGCCGATGTCCCCGTTCCCGTAGTCGCGGTACCAGTTCCAGTATCCATGAAAGCGGTTGGGATTGAAGGGCCGCTCGGGTGCGGGACCCAACCACATGTCGTAGTCGACCCCCGCAGGGACCGGGGCATCCGGCACCGGCTTCCGGTGTTTGTGCCGCTGCAGGTTCCAGGCCTTGGACATCCTGACGTCGCCGATGACCCCCGCATCCAGGAGTTCCCGGGCCTTGGCCGTGACCCGGCTGGAGCGCATCTGGGTGCCGTGCTGGACGATGCGGCCGGTCTCCTCCACCGTATCCACCAGGACGCGTCCTTCCCGAAAGACATGGGAACCCGGCTTCTCCAGGTAGACGTCCTTGCCGGCGCGAAGGGCCCGGACCGCCATGGGGACGTGCCAGTGATGCGGCGTGGCGATCACTACGGCGTCGATGGAGGGGTCGTCCAGGACGTTCCGGAAGTCCTTGACCATCTTGGGCCACTGTCCGGTGGCGTCGTGGACCTTCTTGGACTCCCGCTCCAACATGCTCTGGTCCACGTCGCAAAGGGAGGCGCAGACGGCATCCGGGACCTCCACGAGACGGCTCACGTGGACGCGGCCCATGCCCCGAAGCCCGATGACGGCCACCATGACCCGGTCGTTGGCCGAGACCCGGCGGGACCGGCCGGCCAGGGACGAAACGGCAGCCGCGCCGGCCGCCGACACGTTCATGAATTCCCTACGGGTGACGCTCCTCATGCTTTCCCTCCCTCCCCACTTGACCGGACGCCGGCCTGGACCTTCCGGATCATCTCACCGAGCCTCTGGTAGTTGATCCGCATGGCATCGATCCGGGTGCCTCCCGGCGGAATGAAGTGGGTCGCCAGGGAGAGGACCGCATCCGAGCGATGGTCCTGCAGACGGCGCAGAACCTCCGGGTAGTCCACGTCGCCGTCCCCCAGGGCGCGGTATTCGAACTTCAGGTTCAGGCCGTCCATGACGTGGAGGTCCTTCAGGTGCAAGCCGTGCAAATAGGGGCGGATGTTGTTGAACCCGGCCGTGGCCACGTCCCATTCGCCCGAGTTGTAGTTGTCGGCGGGACCCCACATGACCTTCAGCCGGGAGGAGCCCACCGCCTCCACCACCCGCCGGAAATTGCCGGTGGTGTTGGTGTAGTTCCAGGGCATCATGGAGAACGCCACGTCGACGTCGTGCTTCTCGGCCGCTTCCGCCACCAGCGTGAAGGCGGCCACCAGCTTCTCCATGTCGACATCGGCAATGTATCCGCCCCGGGTCAGCCAGCGCATGGGCCAGGTCGGCTTGCCCGCCTTGTACTCTCCGGGCCAGGCGAAGGTGAAGGATCCCACGGCGCCGACGCCGATCCGGTTGGCGATCTCCATGCAGCGCACCAGTTCCGCCAGGTGGCTCCGGAAGCCTTCGTGCTCGGTGAGCTGGTCCTTCTTCAGGTCGGTCAGGTGGATATGCTTGAAGGTGGAACCGGCGCTCAGCAGGAAGATCTCCAGGCCCTGGCGCTGCACCCGTTCCGCCATGCGGTCCGCCTCGGCGTCGCTCAACCGGGCGATCTCCGCCTCTTCATGGAGCTTGTGGAACCAGACCGACTCGACTCCGATCTCCTTGGCCGTGGCCAGCGCCTGGTCGAAGGGGAGTTGGAGTTCGGGCAGGAACATCCCCAACTTGAACCGGTACCGGTCCATTTCCGCCGGTGGACCCGGCGCCGCCCGGGCTTCCCCGGTGGACGACGTCAACCCGTAGGCCGCGACGCCTCCCAGAGCGCTGCCGGCGTTCCGAAAAAACTTTCTTCTCTTCATCCGATGCCTCCTTGACAGCCCATGGCAAAAGTCGTTATGGACCTCCCATCGTCAATTCACGAAATGTTCGCCGCCCGGCCCGGATTCCGGATCAGGATGGCGTCCAAGGCGTCCTGTCCGACGCCCTCCCGCCGTAGCCGCGGAAGAAAATCGCTCCAGAAAAAATCGTATCCCCTCCCGCCGTTGGCCCGCAGTTGGGAAAGCCGGCAGGTGTCGGTGGCCACCAGCAACTGGTCCTGGTACCCCAACCGGACCAGCGAGGCCAGACGGCGGGCCCGGATCTCATCGGTCGGGCAACCGGGCCACTCATCGACCCAGCCGATGAGATCGAACTCCACGTAGGCGCCCCGCTCCAGCATGGGCAGGTAGTACTCCAGGTCCCGTTCCTCATCGTCGTGGTAGTGGGCGTCGCAGTGTCCGATGACCACCCGGGAAAGGTCCGCTCCCGCCGCTTCCAGCACGTTCAGTTGGGCGTGCCCGGCCCGGCCCAGGCAGGCATGGGTGGAGATGAGGACGCCGGTCCTCTTCTGGGCCCCGGCGGCCGCCTGAAACACCCGCGTCTCGCCTTCCGTCAGGCGGTATCCGAGAAAATCGGGCTCAGGCCGGTTGTGGCTCCCGATCTCTCCGATGAAACCGGCGGGGATGCCCTCCCCGCCCTCCTCGATCTCACGGACGAAGAAGTCCTCGATCTGCCCGACGGTGGCCGTCGTCAACCATCGGGGATAACTGTCCTCCTGGTAGAAGGCGATGCCCCGAACGATGTGGACGCCGGACGCCGCGCTGATCCGGCGCAAGGCCGCGGCGTCTCCCTCCAGGTCCACCGGGGTCACCTCCATGATGCCCTGGCCGCCGGCCGCCTTGAACGAATCCAGTTCGCGGACGATCAACTCCCAGTCCATCATGGCGTTGTCGAGATTGCCGGAGTGGCGGGCGATGTTGCAGTAGAGATGCTCGTGGGCCAGGGCGGGCCCAAACCGGTCTTCCTGGATTTCGCCGAGCACGGTGCGGATCATCGTTCGATCGAACGCAACGTTGTCAGATTCGCTCCAGGTGGGGGTCGGCCTCGATCGCGGGCCTGGAAAGGATCCTGGAAAAGATCAGAGCCAGGACCAGCACCAGCGCGACGCCGAACACCGCAATGTAGATGAACCAACTGTTCAGGTTCCGGAAGGGCGAAAACACTTCCTCGTAGGGCTCCTGCACCACCAGGTACCAATCCAGCTCCGGCATTCGATCCTTGAGGCGAAACTGCGGCAATCCCAGAAAGACCCGGCGCTCCTCCGCGGGCAAAGCCCGAACTTCCGTCGCTTCGACGTAGCGCTGCCCCGGTTCCCCTAGCGAGACGGCCTCGGAGAAGCGGTAGCGCACCGTCCTTTCCGGCCCCAGAATCCCCGTGCCGTCGCCCGCGATGAGGACCGCCTCGGTGTTCGGCCCCAACCGGGTCGCAGACACCAGCGCAGTGATCTCGTGGGCATCCGCGATCGCCTTGATCACTCCGATGACCTCGTTGGAGGCGGGATCCCGAATCGGGTAGGCGATCTCCATGCCGTAGACGTTGGCGCTCTCATCGAACTGGATGTCTCCGTGGTACCGGTTTCCCTGACCCTCCTGATAGGCGTACTGCCACCACCGCTCGTCCGCCTGAAAATAGTCGCTGGTCTTGTTGCTGGCGGCGACCAGGCGGCCCAACGCATCGGTGACCAGGATCTCCCGAAAATCGGCGGTGATGCTGTTGAATTTGCGGACGAATCGGGACGCCTCGTTGTTCAGGATCCGGGACTGCAACCGGGAATTTTCCGGGTCCTGGGTCAACCAATCCCCTTCCCTCTCCTCCACCTGACTGTCAAGTTCCGTCCCTTCCAGCCGGTTCCGGTTGGCATTGGCCACGGCGTCCAGGATCTGGGACACGCGGGTCAGATTGCCCACTTCGTTGCTGATCCGCTCCAGGTAGTTCAAGAGCTGGGTCTGAGCGCTGTCTGCCGACTCGCTGAAGTGGTTGGCCACCACCTCGGTGTAGGTCGCGCGTGCTCCGTTGATCAGGACCACGTGTCCGATCACCAAGGGTGGAATCCCCAACAGCAGGAAGAGAATCAGAATCCTGGGCCGGATACTCATCTTGGGTTTGGCCTGATCCGCCATGGGTCCACCTCCGGTTTTTCGTATGACGCGGCAGGACTTCCACCACGAACTGCTGAGGTTCATGTTACTCCTCGGGATGAACCGGATCAATCGAGGGTGGGGTCCCGGACAAGACGATATCCGGTTGAATCAAGCGTCTGGAACCCGCCGAAGAATTTCTTGTTGAAAGTGAATTTCATTATCGGTAGTATTGGTTCCGCGATTTCGGGACTTGGTCAAGGAGTCCCGAAAAAACGAAGGAGACAGCCAAGAAAAGCATGTAAAGGGGCTGACGCAAGAGCCGGGCCGCATTGAGATTGCGCTCCCTGACGACCCGGACTCCTGCTTGCCGAACAGCCGCGAGAGAGACTCGGGCAGCCGTTGGACCCGTTGATTCTACCATTATCCGTAGTACCCCACGGCGCGCCCGATCTCCCTCCGGCTCTCCGTCGCCGGGAAACTCCCCGCCGATAAATTGTTAAAGAGGCACATCCAATGAAGGAGAGCACCATGAGCACCACAGCTCGATTCGCGATCGGCATTATCTTCTTGATCCTGTCCGCTACGGACCCGCTCGCGGCTCAGGATGGAAGGGTTCCCGTGGAGGGAACGGTCATCGACTCGTCCGGCCGGGTTCTGATCGGGGCCGACGTCTTTCTCCGGGATCTGGACTCCGGACTCGAGATCCACCAGGTCACCGACAACGAAGGCCGGTTCCAGTTCCTGGCGGAGAGAGGAACCTGCCAAGTCACGGCGGCCATGTCGGGCTTTGACAGCGCGACTCAAGACCTTAATCTGGAGGAAAGTGGTCCAGCCGGCCTGCGCCTCCAACTCGCCCCTGCCCCGCTGGACACTCAGGTCGTGGTCGTCTCCGGTTCCCGGGAACAGGAGTTGATCGAGAATTCCACCACCAAGGTGGACGTCATCCCCCAGCGGCTGCTCCACGACTCGGGATACGAAACGGTTCGGGACGTTCTCTCTGAGGAACCCGGAATCGTCACCCGGAGCGGCGCCTCCGGAAGCCGCTCCGAAACCCAGATCCAGGGAATCGACTCGCGCCAGAGTCTGATCCTCATCGACGGCCTTCCCGTGGTCGGCGCCAAGGGGATCAAGCGGGGCATCCTGAACATGGACCGGCAGTCGGTCGGCCGGCTGGAGCGGATCGAGATCGTCAAGGGCGCCTCCTCGGCCGTCTACGGCTCCGACGCCATCGGCGGCGTCATCAACATGATCACCCGCGAACCGCGCTATCCTCTGGAGGCCAGCGTCACCACCAGCGGTGGTTCGCTGAACCGTTTCGACATGCGCGCGGACGTGGGCTTCGTGAAGGACAAGTGGAGCGGATTCTTCGAAGCCGAACGACACAAACAGAATCCCTTCAACCTGATTCCCTCCCGGTTCGGGACCACCGCACCCGGATTCCATCGCTACGACTACCTGGGGAAGCTCGGCTACGAGTTCTCGGATCGCTTCAAGCTCAGGGCCACGGCCCACGCCTTCGTCAACCAGGACAAAGGGGCCTATTACAGCTCCTCTGGTCCCACCGACAGCATTACCGACGACACGGCCCAGCACTACGCCATTTCGGCGGACGTCGGAGTGACGCCGCTGACCCAATGGAACCTCCGGGGTTTCTACGGAAAATACGACGAGAGCTCGGTTCTGGACATCCTGCCGCAACCGGGCCCCGTCAATTCAGTCGCCAACCTCAATCAGCGCCTCTACCGCCTGGACAGTTCCATCTCCCACGTCCTCGGAGCACATCAGTTGCTGCAGGGCGGAGTGGAGTGGACCCAGGATGAGTACCGGGGTTTCAACCGGGTCGTGGGAGACAATGCCGGCCAGGGAATCGAAATGGTCGATTTCTGGATCAACGACCGCGTTTCCCTCCACGACCGGTTCGTACTGACCCTGGGAAGCCGCTTCAATCGCCATAACCTGTACGGGAGCCACTTCGTTCCTCGCACCAGCGCTCTGTTCCGGGTCACCCGGAACTTCCGGCTTCGAGGCACCCTCGGCCGGGGTTTTCGCGCTCCCGACCTCGGCCAACTCTACTTCCGGTTCCAGAACCCGACCCACCACTACCAGGTGATCGGGAACACCCACCTGGAACCGGAGCGGTCGACCACTTATCAGGCTGGTTTCGACTACGGCGCGGACACCTTCCGCTTCGCCGCCAACTTCTTCCGCAACGACATCCAGGAGTTGATCCAGGCGGAGTACATCGGGTTCCCGACGAACCCGGGGGAAATGCAGGGCCTGCTCCGAACTTACGGCATCGCCACCGAGTTCAGTCCCGCCCTGTTCCGCGCCTTCTACCTCTACCGGAACGTGGACAACGTCTACACTTCGGGCGTCGAAAGCAAAATCGAGCTGAAGTTGACCCGAAACCTGCTGATTTCGACCGGGTACACCTACCTGGACGCCCGCGACAAGGCGACCGACGCCTACCTCAGCGGCCGGCACCGCCACCATGGGAACTTCCGCATCTTCTACAGCTCCACCCGGTTCGGCGGGTGGCGAACGAACCTGCGGGGCACCTACTTCAGCAAGTGGCCGGTTGCGGGCCGGGGAGGATCGCTGATCGGCGACGCACACCAGATCTGGGACTGGTACGTGGCCAAACCCATCGCCCGGGGCGTGGAGATGTATTTCGTGGTGGACAACCTCCTCGACAGCAGGGACCCCGGTCTGGATGCCAACAGTCCTTCGTTCTTGCGCGCGGACCCGGGACGGCTGGTCCGGGTCGGCCTGCGCTGGAGCTTCAACCGTGAATGACGGCTCCGCAATTGAGTCGTACCAGCCCGTGGCAAAAGTCGTCGCGGCATTCGACCGTCCCTGCATCCCGGCGGACTGCGTTGCGATTCGGGCACATACTCCCGGTATGCACCCGAATCGCGCCTTGTCCGGCGGGCGCAGGAACGGTCTCGATGCTCGCGAGAC
>JAJDTT010000065.1 GCA_022827025.1 Acidobacteriota bacterium | reverse complement strand
GCCGGGAATTCGGGAGTATGGAATTGATTCGGTATTCGCCCATACGATCGTTCGATTATGGCAAAGTCCTTCGACCGGAGTGCTACACTGCCACTGTGCGCTTCTTCAATACCACGGGTCCCGTCGTTGCCGCGGACCATTACTGCATTCCACCGCTGGAGCGATTGAATCTCGACGAGGTCCGGACGCTGATCGGCCAGAAACGATATTTCGTGCTGCACGCGCCACGTCAGACCGGCAAGACGTCCACGTTGCTGGCGCTACGCGATCTGCTCAACAGCGGCGCCGAGGGCGAGTACCGCTGCGTATACACGAACGTCGAAGCCGGTCAGACTTCGCGCGAAGACCTGGGACCGGCAATACGGGCGATTCTCGTGCGTCTGGCCTCGCGAGCTCGTTCGACGCTCGGCGACAGGTTCCTGGAAGAGGTCTGGCCCGGTGTCCTGGAACGAGCCGGTCCGCACGGTGCGCTGGAAGAAGTCCTGAGCCTCTGGAGCGAAGCCGATCCCAGGCCGTTGGTGCTGCTCATCGACGAGATCGACGCGTTGGTGGGCGATACGCTGCTCTCCGTGCTACGCCAGTTGCGCGCCGGCTACGACCAGAGGCCGGCCGGCTTTCCACAGAGCGTGGTGCTGTGCGGCGTGCGCGACGTGCGCGACTACCGCATCCACTCCAACGCCGAGAAGGCCGTCATTGCCGGCGGCAGCGCCTTCAACGTCAAGGCCAAGTCGCTGCGTTTGGGCGACTTCTCGGAGGAAGACGTGCGCTCCCTTCTGGCGCAGCACACGGAAGAGACGGGACAGGCGTTCGCCTCGGACGCTGTGGCGACGATCTGGAGGCAGACCCGGGGCCAACCTTGGCTGGTGAACGCCCTCGCCTACGAAGCCTGCTTCGAGAACGAGGCCGGGCGCAACCGCGGCCGGCCGGTGACCGCAGCCGCCATTGTCGAGGCGCAAGAGCAGTTGATTCTGCGACAGGAGACTCATCTTTGGTCTGGGGAGGATGCGCACGGATCTCCTGATCGTCTGGCCGGTGAGAGGGGATCTCCGAAACACCCGCAAGACGGTGGTCGAGTGCAAGCTGTTGCACGGGAGCCTTGAACGGACCGTCCAACAGGGAATTGAACAGACTTGGGCCTACATGACTCGCTGCGCCGCCGTTGAGGGCCACTTGGTGATCTTCGACCGCACCAAGGGGACGGAGTGGGAGGACCGGATTTTCCGTCGTCAGAAAGCCGTAGAGCGCGGAACTGTGACGGTGTGGGGGATGTAGGCCGCCATCATCCAGGGATGGCCCCGGACGGCATTGCGCGGAGCCCTCAACAGCCCGTGGCATAAGTCGTCACGGCATTCGACCGTCCCTGCATCCGGCGGACTGCGTTGCTATGGGCGCACATACTCCCGGTATGCACCCGAATCGCGCCTTGTCCGGCGGGCGCAGGCACAGTCTCGGTGCTCGCGGGACTTTCGCCACGGACTGTCAATGCTTGACCGCGCAGCGGACGGTGTGGAGCCACCGGTTGTCGTAGCGGTTGATTCGGCCAAGGTCCTGCTGTAGCGGTTGAGTCTCGCCCCGGTCGTCGAAGGCTCGGACCTGTAGGGCGTACGCTCCGGTCCGGGGAGGTTCCCAGGTGTGGGACCAACGGACCCAGGTGCACGGCGCCGGAGTGTCCTGCAGTCGCGCCGGGGTCCACGACCTGCCTCCGTCGCTGCTGACCTCGACTCTCTCGACGGTCCGGCATCCGGCCCAGGCTCGCCCCCGGACGACGTGAGAACCGGGACTCAGGGTCTGACCCTCGACGGGAGAGTCGATCCGGGACTTGACGCCCATGCGCGTCACCGGAGTGATGACCGGTTCTCCGGTGTTGGGATGACGCCGGGCCGTGAAGTAGCGCTTGGCCATGTAGAACCCCCGGAACGGCTCCGCTGAAACACGGACCCGAGTGAGCCACTTGACGTGGGCCATCCCGTACCAGCCGGGGACGATGACCCGTGCCGGAAAGCCATGCTCCGGAGTCAGGGGCTGGCCGTTCATCTCCAGTGCGACGAGGGTGCCAGCCGTCATAGCCTCGTCCAGAGGCAGGCTTCGGGCATAGGTGACGGGGACCATCTCCAGTTCGTCCAGACCCCGGTCGGCCCCCTCCAGAACCGCCTCCCGGGCGTCTTCCACGACGCCGGCCTCCTCCAAAAGGCGAGCCAGCGGAACGCCCCGCCATTGGGCGTTTCCCACCAAGGAGCCACCGGGCAGGTTCTCGGCGCACTCCAGCGTGACGGTGCGGGACTCCTGTTCCATTTCCTTGAGCTGCGACCAGGTCCATTCCCGGGGCCGGCGGACCTTCCCTTCCACTGTGAGTTTCCACTGATCCCTTTCGATGGAAGGAGTCCCCAGGTGACTCCGGACAAAGAAGTGTTCGACGGGCATCAGCCAATCCGCTGAAGGAGTTTCAATCGGCGGTGGAATGGGCGAGGCTCGAAGCGGAGCGCAGGCAGGAATTACGGCGAGTCCGATCGTCCGCAGGAAGGCCCGGCGGTGAGTCTCCGGCAGCCGTGTCAAGAGCGTTGGCCGGATCGATCCATGATTCGCCATCCCGGCTATTCTCCCGCTCTCGGGTGAAGGGCCGTTTTCTTCCGGGCACAGGTGCAGAAGTAGCAGCTGGGGTTTGAGCAGAGCAGGGCGTCGGACCTTTCGCGGAGGACCTCCACAGTGGTCTCGATGACATCCAGGCCTTTCACCAACTGGCACTTGGCGGCCTCGATCTTGAAGTCCCGGATCATGCCCTTCTGCCGGAGGGGCATCTCGATGACGCCGAATCCGGTGCTGCAGCCCGGCTCATCGTTCAGATCCACGGTCACCACCTCGCCGGAGGGCGTCCTCACCTGGGCCGTTCGGGGAAAGTTGGGATCGTAGGGAACGCCCCGGTAGGGGACTTGGGCATAGGCTTCTCCCACGTGCATGGTGGAGTCGGTGTCGTGTTTCACTCCCAGCAACAGGATGAAGCCGCCGGCCCGGGCGATCCGGTCGATGGGGGAGTCGATGCCCGTGGATTCCGCCTTCCAGTGCTCCCGGGTAAACTCGTCGGCGTGACGGCCGATGGCGGCCACCGAATAGGTGGGATGGAGACTCCTAACCGCCTCCGGGCGCTTGCGCAGGGTGTTGGTGATGAGACCGGTCTGGGAATGTACGGTTGCGGGGTCGAAGACTTCCATCTCCAGAACGTAGTTGAAGGTGGGGACCATCAGCGTGCCGTCCTCTCCCAGGACCTCCAAAACGGCGTCGATCACGGTCTCGGCGCCTCCGTTGACCCGCCCCATGCTGTGAAGAGAACTGTGCATCATCAGGAGGCGGGTCTGGTCCACGCCCCCTTCACGCAGAAAGTCCACCAAGTCGGATTTTTGGAGCAACCTCTTCATTTCGGGGCCGTTCCTTGTCTGTTCTAAGGAGACAAATTTTTTGGAGATCCCGATTTTTCGAGTTCTCGGACAGGCTCCTAAGCCAACAACTTGTCCACCACGTGGCCGCCCACGTCCGTGAGGCGGAACTGCCGGCCCTGGAACTTGTAGACCAGGCGGGTGTGGTCCAGTCCCAGCAGATGCAGGATGGTCGCGTGCAGATCGTGCAGGTGGATGGGGTCTTCCACGATCTCGTACCCCAACTCGTCCGTCTTCCCGACGGTGATTCCCGGCTTGGTGCCGCCGCCGGCCAGCCACATGGTAAAGGCGTACGGATGGTGGTCCCGTCCCGGATACTTTCCAGGTTGCTCGTTCATGGGGGTCCGGCCGAATTCGCCGCCCCAGATCACCAGCGTGTCCTCCAGCAGGCCCCGGTCCTTCAAGTCCTTAAAGGGATGGGGACGAATCCGCTTCAAGAAGGTGTAGAGCCCTTGCCGGTGGCGGTCGTCTCCCCGCCCCGCGATCCAGTTGTCCGCGACGTACAGGTTGTCCCAGTGCCTCGCGGGCTGGGGCGGAAAGACGCTGGGGCCATACGGTCTCAGATTGAGGAGACCCGCGACGCTCAGGGCGCTGTCCCGAATCATTTCAGCGTCCATCCGAAAGCGGGGTCCACGGGCGTAGAACTCGTTGTTCGGATCCCTTTGCCGAAGTGAGTCTCCCATCCGCGAGTCCTGCCGGTAGGCCGCCGAGGTGACCATCAGGCGGTGCATGGCCTTGATGGACCACTGCCGCTTCACGAATTCGGTGGCGAGCCAATCCAGAAGCGCCGGATGGGTCGGCCGTTCCCCCTGCGTGCCCAAATTTTCCGGGGTCTTCACCAGGGGTCTGCCGAAATGATCGGCCCAGAGCCGGTTCATCGTGACCCTGCCCACCAGTGGGTTCTCCGGAGAAACCAGCCAGCGGGCCAGGGTGAGACGATTGGGCGGCGTGTCGCCCCCGGGCAGGGGATGCAGTATCGAGGGGACACCCGGCTGGACCTCCTTGCCCGGATACAGAAAGCTTCCCTTGTCGAAGACGTGACTGGTCCGGGGCTTTTCCAACTCCTTCATAATCAGGCTGTTGGGCGAGGTCAACTGTTTCCAGAAGGTCTGAAGCTCGGAGAGCCGTTGCCGCTTCGGCGTCAGCAGGGGGGCGATCCCGCGATAGTAGTCGTTAAGAACCTTCCGCTGAGTCTCGGTCCGCTGGCCGGCGGGAACAACCAGTACGCGTTCCGCCCGCGTCGGGAGTTTGACGTTTCGAGCCGGGTCCTGGTCCCGGGTGACGGAAAAACGGAAACGCCCGATGGTCTTTCCCGGATGCTCTCCCTCATGCCTCAATCGGATGGTGAGCCGGGTCCCCCCCGGAAAGCCCAGCGGAGTTCTCGGAATGAAAATGGCCTGGCGCTCGACCCGGTTCTTGTGACCGGCGCCGGTGGGGTCGCTGTCGTCCAGCGCGGCGTCGCCGTTGGACCAGCCGGTGGTGGGTACGCCGTCCAGCGCGCGGCGAATCCCGGAGAGAACGGGATCGATCTCGGCCTTGGCGTGGCTGAATATGACCGGCGAGGAGGAGCCGGGCACGGCCAGGGGCTCCGCCGCCGCCTCGAATTCGGTCAGCAGGAAATCGCCCTCGGAACTCCGGCTCGAACCGCCGTGGGGCAGGCTGGGATCGGTCAGGGTTTCCAAGCGGATGGCCGTGATCCCCTCGACCGGGGTCTCGGTCACGACCACGTACGTTTCCCGTCCCGGCTTCGGTCCCGATGCCAGCAGGGAACCATCCTCCTGGAGGGTCAATTCCGCGCCCCCGAGGGAAAAGTAGGTGATCGGGTCCAGGGAGCTCCAGGAGACCATTTCCCTGGCTGTGCGCGTCTCCCAGTCTTTTTGCGCCGCTTCCAAATCGGGCGTGGAACGTTTCAGCGCCGCTTTCAGCACCACGATTTCCCGCTCGATGTCGGAGCGGAGCGAGGACAGATAGTCGGCCGGAGGCAGGGTGATGCTGGCATTTCGCGGCCCAATCTTCGCATTCGGGTTGTACTCCTCCATCGTGCTGTTGAAGAAGGCGTACATCCGGAAGTACTCCTCCTGCGTGATGGGATCGTACTTGTGATCGTGGCACTGGGCGCAGGCGATGGTGCTTCCGAGCCAGACGGTTCCGGTGGTCTCGACCCGATCCAGAATCGCCACTACCCGGTACTCCTCATAGTCGATTCCACCTTCGGTATTGATGGTGGTGTTGCGGTGGAACCCGGTGGCGATCTTCTGCTCGGGAGTGGCGTCGGGAAGCAGGTCTCCCGCGATCTGCTCGATGGTGAACCGGTCGAAGGGCATGTCCGAGTTGATGGCCTTGATCACCCAGTCGCGATAGAGCCACATGTTGCGCCGCCGGTCGTGGATGTAGCCGTCGGTGTCGGCATAGCGGGCCAGGTCGAGCCAGGGCCGGGCCCAGCGCTCGCCGTAACGGGGCGACGCAAGCAGGCGTTCGACGAGTCGCTCGTAGGCCAGCGGGCGTTCGTCCTCAACGAAGGCGTCCACTTCCTCGGGCGTCGGCGGAAGCCCGATGAGATCCAGGGTCAGGCGGCGGATCAACGTCTCCCGGGATGCTTCCGGGGAAGGTTCCAGGCCTTCCTGTTCCAACCGCTCCAGGACGAAGCGGTCGATGGAATTGCGGACCCAGGCCACGTCTTTGACCGTCGGCAGAGAAGGACGGACCGGCTTGACGTAGGCCCAGTGCTTCTTGGTGCTGGCGCCTGTTCCATCGAGGGCCTCGGTCCAGGGGGCTCCCTGATCCAGCCAGGCCCGGACCATCTCGACCTGATCCGGCGGCAGCGACCCCGTGAGAGGCATGGGAGATCCCGGAGCGTCGCCGACGATCTTGCGGTAAAGGAGGCTGGAGGAACCGTCGCCGGGGAGGATGGCCGGTCCGGACTGGCCGCTCTTCAGGGCCGCTTCCCGAGTATCCAGGCGAAGGCCGTTCATGCTCTGGTCGGCGCCGTGGCACTGGTTGCAGTTGGCCTCAAGGATGGGCCGGATGTCGCGGGCGAAGTCGACGTCTGGGTCTGCGGAGGGGGACGGAGCCGATCCGCTCATCAGGGCGACGGTGCTCAAAACGCCTGGAAACAAGAGGAATATCCAGATTCGGAATTGCAAGACTCGCGTCCAATGCATGCCGTCAACCTCGATTCGGGATGTCGCACCAGCATATCAGTCCGGGGCGAAAATCGTCGCCAGGAGGGGGGACTTTCCTGTCCCCCGTCTTCTTTTGGGCGTATGGTTTTCGACGTCACCTGAACCGGAAGAGCGGGGGTAGGAAAACCCCCGCTCCGGACAAGTCAGGGGGCGGCTTTCTCCCGAACCGTCAGGATCTGGTTGGCCCAGACGTTGCGGAGGATCTGGAGGGTTCCCGAGTAGGAGGGGGGCTTTCCTGTCCCCCGTGTTCTCTTGCGCGTACCATTTTCGACGTTGCCTGAACCGGAAGAGCGGGGGGTAGGAAAACCCCCGCTCCGGCGGGAGGGGGGACTTTCCTGTCCCCCCTTCTTCTTTTGCGCGTACGATTTTCGACGTTGCCTGAACCGGAAGAGCGGGGGGTAGGAAAACCCCCGCTCCGGACAACTCACGGGTCGGCTTGCTCCCGAATCGTCAGGATCTGATTGGCCCTGACGTTGCGGAGGATCTGGAGGGTCCCCGAGGGCCAGTGGATCTCCAGCAAATCCACTTGGTCCGAGGGACCCAGCCCCAGGTGCACCCTGGGGTCGTGGCTGGAGAGGTAGCTGGCCGCCCGCTGGACCTCTCGATGCAACTCCCGGCCTCCGGCCCGGACCCGAAGCCGGGCCCCCAGCCCGTCCCGATTGCTGTCGACTCCTTCCAACCGGATCAGGAGCCAATTGTTCCGGTTTCCAGAGTCGTTCCGCAACAGGTTCACGGGACCGCCGTTGTTGGTCACGACGATGTCCAGGTCGCCGTCGTTGTCCAGGTCCCCGAAGACGGCTCCGCGGCTCAGGTCCCGGACCCGCGACCAGGCCCCGGCCTCACCCGAGCACTCCCGGAAACTGCCCTTCCGGTTCTCGTAGAGAAGGTTCTCCTGGCGAAAGAAGACGTAATCACGAAGCTGGTTGATGGTGGGGTCGATGTGGCCGTTGGCGACGAATGCATCCAGGTCCCCGTCGTTGTCGTAGTCGAAGAAACGGGCGCCGAAACCCACCTTGACGTAGCTCTTCTCCAGGATGCCCGACTGGTAGGTGACTTCATTGAAGTAATCTCCCGCCCTCCGGAAGAGTGCGTTCCCCTCGTCGGCGAAGTTGGTGACGATGAGATCCATCCGGCCGTCCCCGTCGTAGTCGCCGAAGTCGACTCCCATGCCGGCCCGGGGGTGGCCGTTCTCGTCCAGAGCCACCCCCTGGTCGAAGCCCACTTCCTGAAAGGTGCCGTCCCGGTTGTTCCGGAAGAGGAAGTCGGCCACCGTGTCGTTGGCCACGAAGACGTCCGGATAGCCGTCCGGCTCCAGGTCGGTGAAGGCGACCCCCAGAGCCTTGCCCCCGACGCCCCCGATGCCGCTGGATTCGCTCCGGTCCTGGAACCTGCCGTTCCCCTGGTTCCGGTAAAGCACGCTGGCATCGGTCTCGAAGGTCGTGGGGTGGCAGTAGTTCCTGCGGCCGGCCGTGTGACAGGGAGTCTCCCTGCCGGGATCGTAGGCGACGTAGTTGCAGACGAACAGATCCAGCAGACCGTCCCGGTCGTAGTCAAAGAATCCGGCGCTGGAGCCCCAGTGCCCTGCGTTTTCTACGCCCGCCTCGCGGGAGACATCCCGGAAGCGGCCGTCTCCCTGGTTCTGGAAAAGGTAGCTCCGTGGATATCCGGCGACGTACAGGTCGGGGTCGCCGTCGTTGTCGTAGTCGCCCGCGGCGGCCCCCATCCCGTAGGTTCGAATCTGCAGACGTGAGGCGCGGGTCACGTCCTCAAAGGCGCCGTCCCTCCGGTTCCGGTAGAGCCGGCTGCGGGATTCCTCATCGTCGCGCGGGGGGATGCTGCTTCCGGCCACGACGAACAGGTCCAGGTAGCCGTCTCCGTCGAAGTCCAGCAGGGCGCCGCCGGATCCCATGATCTCCAACAGGTGGTAGCCCCCACGGGCTCCATTGTGGTGTTGGAAATCGATTCCGGCCTCCCGAGTCCGGTCTGTGAACCGGGGGACACTCCCCTGTGTCTCCGCGTTGGTCAGGCCGTCTCCGGGCGCAACCAGGGAGAGGACCAGGAGACAGGGGCCGAATCTCATGTCCTGTTTCGGTCTCCGAAGGTGAGGCCTTGAATCTGTTCGGGTGAGGGCCGGCGGAAGAGGAATCCGCCCAGTCCCGCCACGATCATGCCCAAGGTGAAGGAGAAGGGAATTCCCCACATCCAGGAGATGGCCCTTTCCATCCCGAACCACTCCTTGCTGAAGCTGATGAACAGGGAGACGGACGCCGCCAGGAAGAAGCCCAGCAGGATCGCCTGCGGTCCGACCCTGCGAAACAGGATGCCGCCGAAGAAGAGGACGGCGATGGGTCCCACGAAGACGTCGTTGACCCGGCCGCTCAGGTCCAGGATGTTCCAGTCCGTCCGGCTCATGACCACGGCGATGATGACGGCCACTCCGATTCCCAGGACGCCGGCCCCGGCGGCCACGCCCTTGTCCAATAGCAGGCCCCGCCGGGGGCCTTTGCGCTGGCCGCCGAAATGGGTCGTCAGGACGCCGGAGATGGAGTTGATGGCCGAGCTGAGGCTGGACATGGCCGCCGACAGCAGGGCCGCCATGACCAGCCCGGAGACTCCGGTGGGCAACTGCTGGGCGATGAACCGAGGCATCAGCCGGTCTCCCTCGGGAGCGATCTTGGCCTGGAACTCGGCCACCGGCAGGTTGGAGATGTGGGCGTAGAAGGCGAACAGGGCCAGGCCGCAGACGGCCAGGGTGGTGTAGAGCACCACGTTGGACCAGGCGTAGACCCAGACCGAGCGCCGGGCCGCCTTGACCGAAGGGGTCGAAAGATACCGCTGGATCGCCACCTGGTCGCCGCCGTTGGCGCAGATGTTCCAGAACAGGATGTTGAGCATGATGCCGACGATGGTGATTCGGACCGTGGGGTCGAAGCTGAAGATCTGCATCTCGCCCCGTCCGGCTTCGGAGAAGGTGTCCCACCAGCCCATGGGTCCCGTTCCCACCAGGTAGTAGACGTAGATGGGGATGGAGAGAGCGCCCGCCAGCAGGATCCAGAGCTGCAGGTTGTCGGTCCAGATGACGGTTCGAAAGCCGCCCACGCTGGTGTAGAAGGTGGTGATGATTCCCAGCAGGATGATGGTGGTGAACAGGCCCAGGCCCGAGATCTCGGAGAAGGCGAAGCTGGCCGTGTAGATGATGATCCCGGACCAGATCAGGGTCCGAAAGACGAACAGGGTGGAGGCCAGGGTGCCGGTTCCCCGGTCGAATCTTCGTCCCACGTATTCGTAGGCGCTGGTGATCTCGAGCCCCTTGATGGTGGGGATCAGGATCCGGTTCACGATGGGGATCACCAGCGGCGCCACGATCAGGCCGAAGCAGTAGGCGAATCCGTAGCGAATCACCTCTCCCGGGACCGAGAGATAGCTGATGGTGGAGAGAATGGTGGCCAGAACGCTGCCGCCGGCCAGAAACCAGAAGACTTTCCGGTCGCCCAGGAAGTACTCGTCGCGGGATTTCTGGCGGCGGGAAAAGTAGATCCCGATGAGCGAGAGGCATCCCATGTAGCCGATGATGACCAGGATGTCGATGGGGTTGAGATTCATTTGGTCTTACCTGACGGACAGATGCGAAAATGTGGAGGACAGATCAGATGACGTTCTTGAAGTATCCTTCGCTCCGGATGACTTCCCGGGCCCATTCCTTCTCCGATTCCGAGACCGGCTTCAGCGGCGGCCGGGGGGCGCTGGACTGGAGGAAGCCAAAGGCTTCGATCAACGCCTTGTCCACGGCCACGTCGGTGTAGCCGCGCCGGCTCAGGGGCCAGTAGATCTGGTCCATGCAGCGGTCGAACTCCACCTGCATCTCCTCGGCCCGTTCCCACTCCCCGGCCTTGCAGGCCTGGTACCAGGTCTGGGCGCATCGGGGCGCCAGGCTGGTCAGCAGGGAGAAGGCCCCGTAGCCGCCCTGCTTCATGGAGCGGACCATCCAGTCGTCCAGGCTGAGGTGCCGCAGGGAACTGGAGTGTTCCTGCAGCCCGTCCCAGAATTCATTTGTCAACTGCCCCTGCTTCGTGCCCCAGAGGTTGGGCACGTCCAGCAAGGATGCGTATTCATGAGGCTCGAATTTCACCTCCGGCGCGTAGCTGGTGTTGTAGTGGACGATTCCCAGGGAAGGGCAGGCCTGGGCGATAATCCGTAGCGCTCCCGCCCGCTCTTCCGGGCTCAAGGGTATGAAGTGGGGCGGAATGGCCAGGACCGCGTCGGCGCCGGCGTCGGCCAGCCACTGGACGGTTTCCAGGATTCCCCCCAATCGAACCGAGGTCGCCCCCACCACCTTGAGCGTCTCCGGTCCCGCCTCCTCGACGAAGATCCGCACGGCTCGCCGGTACTCGTCCGGAGAGACGTTGAAGAGCTCACCGCTGGTGCCCAAGAGGTACATGGCCTCCAGGCCCTCGCCCCGGTAGGCGCGAATGTTGTTCCGGAGGGCGGTCTCGTCCATGCTCCAGTCGGCGTTGAAGCACATGGGAATGTTGGCGATCACGCCCTGCAATCTTTCTTTCATGGGGACCCGGGCTCCTTTCCGAGCTTTGCTTCGATTTGCTCCAACTGCTGCATCAGGAATTCGTCGCCGGGCTTCAACTTCAAGGCCGCCCGGATAGCGTCGATCGCTTCCCGGAGATGCCCCAGGGAAGCGAGTGACAGGCCCAGGTTGACTTGAGCCGCCAGCAGACCCGGCTCGATCTCCAGCGCGCGGCGAAAGGCCTCGACCGCCTCTTCCACCTTTCCCGTGGCCGCCAGCGTCGCTCCCAGGTTGGTGTGGGCGGTGGCCATTTCGGGAGCCAGCGCAATGGCTCGGCGGAAAGAAGCGATGGCCGGTCCGGCCGCCCTCGCGGCGTAATGTTGTAGCCCCAGATTGTAGTGGGCGCTGGCGAAATTGGGCTCCAGACGGATGGCCTCCTGGAAAGCCTCGGTGGCTTGCCTTACGAGATTCTGCCGGGCCAGGGCCAATCCCAGGTTGTTGTGGGCATCGGGGAGATCCGGGTCCAGGCGCAGGGTGGATTGCAAGACCTGTGTGGACTCCGCCAACCGACCCGATTCCAACAAGGCATAGCCCAGTTGCGTCAGGCTGACCGTGTCGTCCGGCTTCACCGCGAGGGTGTTTCGAAGCACCGTCAGACCCTGATCCAGGGATCCTTGCCTCGACAGAGCCACCCACTGGTTGCGCAGGGCCGGCAGATAGTCTCGTTGCCGGCGAAGGGCATCCTGGTGGAGGCGGACGGCGTCCTGGAATCTGCCCTCCGCCAGATAGGCGTCCCCCAGCTCGAAGTAAAAGCCCGCGTGGAGAGGACGTTGGGCCTTCAGGGCTTTTTCCAGCCTGGGAATCCCGGGCTTCAGGTTGGCGTCCTGTTTGACTTGAGCCAGCGCTTCGTAGAGTTCGATCCGGCCTGATTCGTCGGGACCCGGCGGATAGTAGCGGATGACCTCTCCCAGGATCACCTCCTGGTGGGATTCGGCCAGCGAAGCCAACAGGTCGCCCGCGGGTGGGCGGCGGGCGATCCGGTGGTCGGTCATGACGGCGTGGACCACGTCCTGGGTCCTGCGCCGGGGCATGTGGCAGACCAGGCAGTCCTCGTCCGCCGGGTGCTCTCCTGCCGCCACCAGAGATTCCACGTGGCTCGCGTGGCAACGATTACAGGCATCCCGCGATGCGATCCGCGACTCGGGTGCCGACGCCGGCCGATGGGGATCGTGGCAGGTCACGCAGGTGAGCCGGCCTTTGCTTTCCCGGAAGCAGGCCGACCTGAGGAACCGGTACCCGGCGTGATTGACCTCGAACCGCGCCTCCGCTTCTTCCTGATCGGAAGCGTCGAAGTGGAGGATATAGTCCGCCAGCGGTTCTCCCGGCCGGTACGAGAAGACCCCTCGGTCGTAGTTGCGAATCATCGCCGGAAGGCCCTTGGTGGTGGACTCCAGGTGGCACTGGAGGCAGACCTCCATCTGCCTTTCGGGATCCAACCGGGACGGATTCACGATGGACTCGCGGATCGCCTGCTTGGAGGCCCGGCTCCGAACGGCCTTCAGATGGGCGGCGCCCGGCCCATGGCAGCGCTGGCAGTCGATGCCGTTGGGGAGTTCTTCCGGGAAGAGGGGATCTTTGCCGTTGGCGTCGTCTCCCGGCGGTAGTTGCGGGTAGGCGTTGTGGCAGAACATGCAGGAGTAGTCGATCCGCCGGCTGAACCCCTTGTGGTCGGGGCGGTCGTAACCGGGACTCATGCCCCAGTGTCCGCCGTCTTCGGAGTACCAGGCCACGGGCAACTGGTAAAGGGCGCCCCACGGAGCCCGGTGGAGATAGGTCCGGCCCCGGTTCCCGGAACCCAGCACGTAGTGGATCTCCTTTTCCACCCGGTTGATGGTCTTCCCCTTCTCGTTCAACTGGTGCCGGCTCAGGTAGTACGAGCTGGCTCTGCGGGCGACCGTGTAATGCCGGTCCGAGGCCGGGTGGTAGTACGTTGCCTCCTCCTGTCCTTCTTCCAGCGTGTTGGTGGAATCGGGGAGCGAGAAGGCTCGGCCCATCCCGGTGGTCTGGTGGGAGTCGTAGATCTCCTGGTGGCAGGAATTGCAGTCTTCACTCGAACCTCCCTGCGAAAACAGAGGGAGGGAGACAAAGACCAAGTGGCAGCACCAAACGGCGAAGTGGTGGCGAACATCCATGGATAAGTCCGCCCCGGCGGCCTAGAGTTGGGACAGGACGTCGTCCAGGGCCTCCAGCGTGCGGTCGATGTCCGAATCGGTGTGGGCCGCCGAGATCGAGCATTGCTTGGTCGCCACCGGGAAGAAGTAGATTCCACGCTCGATCAAGGCGCGCCGCATGACCAGGTCCTTGTCGAAATCGTGGTTTCCGGCCAGGTCGTGCCAGTCCACCGGCTCGTGATCCATCAGGTAGAGGCAGAAGGCGGACCCCTGCCGGGCCACGGTCCCGGTGATTCCCCGGGAACTCAGGATCGACTCGATCCCGGCCTGGCACCGCTGTCCCAGCCGGCCGATGTGCCGGTAGACTTGGCCGTCGCCTTCCAGCAGCCGCTCGATGGTGGCGATGGCGGCGCTCACCGAGACGGGATGGCCGTTGTAGGTCCCGGAGACGATGGGCCGCTTGGCGGGATCGGGATGGGCGAAATGTTCCAGCAGTTCCCTCTTTCCGCCCAGCGCCGAGAAGGGATAGCCGTTGGCCACCGCCTTGGCGAAGTAGACCAGGTCGGGCGTCACACCGCTCACTTCGCTGTAGCCTCCCACCGAGTACCGGAACCCGGTCTTGACCTCGTCGAAGATGAGCACGAAGCCGTACTCGTCGGCCAGCTCCCGGAGCCCTTCCAGGTAGCCGGGGACCGGTTTCATGATGCCGATGTTCTGCAGGATGGGTTCGGTCACCAGGGCGGCCACGTCATGGCGCTCGCAGACGTAGCGGACCGAATCCAGGTCGTTGAAGTTGATGACGTGCACCAGTTGGGCGTGAGCGTCGGGGACACCGGGTCCCAGCGGAATATAGCGGTACTCGCCGGGCGAGACGCGGGGTCCGATCTGGTCCAGAGGCGTGAGGACGTTGCAGGCCACGTCGTTGTGGGAGCCGTTGAAGCCCCCCTGCGTGACGATGACGTGGTCGCGGCCGGTCGCGGCCCGGGCCAGGCGCACGGAAGCCATGGAGGCCTCGGTGCCGGTATTGAGGAACTCCACCATCTCCACCGCCGGGACATGGGTGCAGAGCATCTCGGCCAGGCGGCCCTCCAACTCGTTGGTCCCGCTCCCGTAGAGGCTGGCGCCGGCGTCGATGGCCTTCCGGACCGCCCCGTTGACGTAGGGGTCGTTGTGGCCCAGGACGATGGGGGCAAAGGCCGCGTGGTAGTCCAGGTATCGGTTGCCGTCCACGTCCCAGATGTAGGCTCCCCGGCCCCGGGCGAAGGCCAGGTCGGGCTCCGCCTTGCGGACGATGGAGACCACCCCGCCGGGGATGTAGCGTTCATTGAAATCCAGCACCTGAGCGGACTTGGAGCGAACGGTTTCGAGTACGGTCATGGCGTTACCTTGCTTCGATTCCTTTCCATTGATAGCTTCCGGGCACCGTGTTACTTGTGCATGCCGAGGGCCGGTCTGTCAAGTGATCGGCCGGGCGGAGGCGAAGGAGTCGAACGGCAGAATGTCCCTGGAATCGGCGGTGGCCGTCGTCACGGGCGCGGCAGAGGGCATGGGCCGGGCCATCGCCTGGAAACTGGGTAGCGAGGGCGCCCGGGTGGCCATCTGCGACCGCAACCGGAAGGGTCTCGAGGCCGCTGCCGGACAGATGGCGGAGGCCGGGTTCCAGGTGCTGCCCCGGGTCTGCGACGTCAGCGAAAGCCGTCAGGTGGAGGAGTTCGTCTCCGCAGTCACCGCGGAATGGGGCGGAATCCAGATCCTGGTGAACAACGCCGGAATCTCGAAACGGAACCCCATACTGGAGCCGGGCGACGAGACCTGGCATGAGGTGCTGGCCACCAATCTGACCGGCGTCTACTACTGCACCCATCGGGCGCTGCCCCATTTCCAGGACGGCGGCCGCATCGTCCACATCTCCTCCATCTCGGGGAAGGTGGGCTCGGCCGAGTACAGCGCCTATTGCGCTTCCAAGCATGGAGTGATCGGCCTGACGCGGGCGCTGGCCCTGGAGCTGGCTCCCCGCGGGATCACCGTCAACGCCGTCTGCCCCGGCTGGGTGCGAACCTCCATGGCCCGCAGGGACCTCCAGGAGACCGCCCGGCTCGAGGGCCTGACCGTTGAAGCGATGAAGCGGCGCATCCTGGATGGCATCCCCTTGGGGACCATGATCCGTCCCGAGGAGGTGGCCGGTCTGGTCCACTTTCTGGTGTCGCCCTCGGGAGCCGCCATCACGGGCCAGGCCGTGGACATCTCGGCAGGGGAGGTGATGTCTTAGGAGGGGGGACTTTCCTGTCCCCCCTCTTCCACACCCGACCGGAGCTTGCGAGGGACTTCTTAAAATGAGTGGAATCGGTCGTGTCGTTACTTTCCTGTTCCTCAGCGGATGGGTTTGGGGATCCCCCCAGGTCCCCCAACCCCGGTCCCTGGGCGACCTGACCGGCCCCTGGGAGCTGGTGGTGGACGACCACCTGATCCAGGAGAAGCAGGGACTGGTTCGCCGCTATCACGCCTTTCGCAAGCACGCCGCCAACCCGGTGCTGAAGCCCGACCGTCCCTGGGAGGGACAGGTGGCCTACCTGCTGGGAACCGTCCTCCCGTTCCCGGACGGCAAGGGCTACCGGATGTGGTACCACACCGCCAATCCGGACGCCGACCCGAAGGATCAGTACCGCAACCTCTACGCCGAGAGCCGGGACGGCGTCCATTGGACCAAGCCGGACCTGAATATCGTCCAGTATCGGGACTCGGGCGCCAACAACATCTTCCTGGACCGGATGCGGGAGAGCCACATCCCGCTGGTGATCCACACCCCCTGGGACCCGGACCCCGAGAAGGAGTACAAGCTGGTCTACTACGACTACGGGCGCACCGATCCCCGCCACCGGGTCAGCGGCTACTACGGGGCCTGGTCCAGGGACGGCATCCATTGGAGCCCGATTCGGGAGGAGCCCCTGTTCGCGGATCCCGGAGACGTGGGCAACTTCGTCTGGGACCCCCACCAGGAGCGCTATCTGGGCTACGCGAAGATCTTCGTGCCCACCGGCGGACACCGGCGGCGGGCCATCGGTCTGACCGCCACCACCGATTTCCTCCACTGGCCTCCGACCCAACTGGTCCTGGCGCCGGACGCCGTGGACGACCGTTGGGTCACCGCCGACCGGCAACACACCGATTTCTACGGTCTCTCCGCGTTTGCCTACGAGTCCATGTACCTGGGCTTTCTGTGGGTCTTCCGGATCGACGACGGCCACAACGATGGGACCATCCACGTGGAGCTGGTAAGCAGCCGGGACGGGATCGAGTGGAAGCGGGTGGAGGGGGACCGGCCGCCCCTGCTGGAACTGGGAACTGCGGGGGCATGGGACGACGGCATGCTGCACACTCCGAGCCAGCCGTTGGTCGAAGGGGACGAAATCAAGCTCTTCTACGGAGCCTCGGACCAGACCCACGTGAGCCCGGTGGCGGGCGGATGGGGGAAATGCGCCATCGGACTGGCCACCCTGCGCAAGGACGGATTCGCCTCCCTGGATGCGGGGGATCAGGTGGGTTCCTTTACGACTCGCCGGCTGCGTCGTTTTTCCGGACCTCTCCAGGTGAATGCCGACGCCCACCGGGGTTGGGTACGGGTGGAGCTGCTGGACTCGTCCGGAAACGTCATCCCCGGTTACGGCAAGGATCAATGCGACCCGGTGACGGACGACGGCGTCGACCAGGTCGTCCGCTGGCGGGGGCGCGATCAGTGGCCGGAATCCCCGCGGCCCGCGCACCTGAGGTTCTACCTGAAAAACGCCTCTCTCTACTCTTTCCGGGCGGCCGATCCCCTGGAGTTGGCGGAACAATCGCCCCTCTTGGACGTCCTGCTCGATTTCGAGGGAGACGCAGAGACCTCCGTCGAGGACAAACGGACGGAAGACGGCCAACAAAGTGTACGGCTGCACAATTCGGTTCGGGTGATCCAGGATCGGGATCGCGCCGTCTCCGGCAGCGGAGCGGCGGAGTTCTACGGGGAAGGGAAGACCCACGACTCAATCGAGATTCAGGGAACCCGCTACCTGGGCACCCGTTTTACCCTGTCGGCCCGGGTGAAACCGGCCCTGAAACGGCGCATGCGCCTGTTCAGCAACTATCGGGGGACAGGCGATCCGGCCACGGGCGAGCTCATCTTCGACTTCAATCCCAACGGCGGCGATCTGCGCCTCGTCGTCAACGGTCAGACCGTGCGTTCCCGGTCGGTTTCCATCCTCACCGACCGGGACCACCTCATGGAAGCCACCTACGACGAGGGACGCGTCCGTCTCTACCTGGACGGCGACCTGGTCGGCGATGAGCAACTCATGACGGGGACCTCTCATCTCTACTACGACCGTTCCATCGTCCGCCATTTGACTTCTCCCGCCAGCGCCCCGGCCGTGGGTCTCTACCTGGCATCCGATCTGAGGGTGGGACAGGACCTGGAAGGACGCTTCATCACCCACCGCCACGAGGGCATGAGCGATCCCGGGAATCAGCTCGTCGGCCTGGTGGACGAGGTTCGAGTCACGCGGCGAACCTCCGGGGCGGCCGGGCCGCCGCTGGCGGAACCGAGCTTCATCCGGGAAGTAGGGCCGATCCGGCGCTACGGACCGGGCGGAGGCTGGGGAGAGGGTGGATGGGCCCGATCCTTCCAGGCGCCCGACGGCGCCATCTATCTCTACGAGGACAAGAAGAGTCTGGATGGCGGCAAGACCTATGTTTCTCACGCAGGGCCGTCCCTGCGCGAGGTCCTCCGCATTCCGGAGCGGGTTTTCTACGTCCGCAAGGGGCATTTCTTCGCACTGGGCGGAGCCGCCGACTTTCAGTCGCCCGGACTCTATACGGTCCGCTCCTGGCGTTCGCGGGACGACTTGGCGACGCTCCAGGAAGAAGAATCGGTGATCCGGGTCCCGGGCGGTCCGCCAAGAGCCCGGGAAAAGGGCGAGTGGTACGGGCTCTACTTCTACCGGGACATGCTGGAGCTGCCCGACGGGACCCTCATGACCACCATGGAGGGGAACCTGGAACAGGACAACCTGCCTCCGACCGACCGCCGCAGCTCGTCGGAGACCCACTTCCAACAGCGGACCTTCACCCTGACCTCCAAGGACCAGGGACGCTCCTGGGACTACTTCTCCACCGTCGCCGCACCCAAGCCGGGAGACCCGGTGGGCGAGGGCTTCACCGAGCCGTCCCTCCTCCATCTGGGCGGAGGCCGGCTCCTGTGCGTCATGAGGACCGGCCACTTCACGCCGCTGTATGCAAGCTGGAGCGGGGACTGGGGCAAGACCTGGTCCGAACCGGTCTATACGGGCCTGGACCGCGGCTGCGACCCCACCCTCCTCAAACTTCGCGACGGGAGGGTGCTGTTGAGCTACGGCGAAAGGTTCCCGGCCGGCACCCATCTCCAGCCCAGGGAACGGGGCGCGCTGGTGCGTTTCGCCGTCAGCGAAGACGAGGGGAAGACCTGGCGGACCACCACCGTGGCGGAGAAGATGGGTTCGTCCTACTCCACCGTGATCGAGGTGGAGCCCAACGTCCTCTTCGTCCAGGTGGACGGCTGGTTTTGGCGGATAACCTTGAACCCCCGATAGGGATCGGAGTGAAGGGCCAATAGGGAGCCAGCGGATTCTGGGAACCGACTACCTTTGCTCGGTCGAGTACAAACATTTGCACTTCGATTGAATGAAAGGCCATTCTGCTTTAGTTTTGCGAATTGAGTTCCATGGAGTTGGAACCATGGCTACTACGCTCACAGTGACCGCCAAGGGACAGATCACCCTCCACAAAGAGGCTCTCAATCATCTGGGAGTGCGTCCCGGCGACGAACTCGACATCGATCTGTTACCGGGAGGACGTCTGCAACTGAGTCCGAAGCCAGGAACCTCGGCGGCAAGCATTTTCGGTGTGCTTGCAAGACCCGGAGCACCACATCGATCCATCCAAGAACTCAACCAAATCTCCGCCTCCAGTTGGGCAGACGAGGAGTGAGTATTACAGCCTATGAGAAACTGCTGCTGCGTGCGGTCCTGTAGGATCCCGACGAATACGCCTCGCCGGCACAGGAGTTGCACCTGCGCGCCACGGTCATTGGCGCTCCCTGCTCGCGAGTTTTGAGCGCAGTGCCATCGCTCTCTAACCGCAATTTCTCATCACCGACACGATAATCGGTTTTTTACAGAATTTCAGTGGTTTTTAGTCTACATGAATTCGAGAGCCGTCCTGCCGACTCGAATGCGGCGACGAAAGCCGAAATTCGGCGATGTCTAGGGGCATCTGACCTCCCAGCGGCACTCATGAGCGGTGTTTTTCCCCTATCTATCTTTCTGTTGAGATCTCCGGGCTAAGCGGTCCTTCAATGTTTTTCAGAGTGCATTAGACCTGCTTGTGTATGGGGCGTCCATAGCATTCGTGAATTCGTACCCAGGTCACGATTATCCTAGGGGGTACGTGTCCCGCCTTCGACGCCACACGCAGTTCTCGCTGCCAATCCTCGAAGGTCCAGTAGCGTCATTCCTGGAAATATCTTGCGCATTTCCCGAACTCCAACTGCAATGGACGGACCGATTCCACATCCAATCTGATCCGCCTAATCAGCCGCTGGTTCTTCTATTGCCCTAAGATGTAATCGACGCCTTTCTCCCCGCCCCGCACCATAAACTCGTGCTTGAGAAGCCGGTTAATCCCCGAACCGTGTTCCAAGTCTGACGACGTGTTTCGCGCAGCCATCTCACAGCTCGCATCAACTTCGCTCCTCCTCATCCGCGACGACGCATTTACAGCGCGCGATTCACTAATCAGGGAGTAAGTAGTCGGTTCTCTACGTGAAATTCTACAGGCAATGGGGTTCGATACGGGAATCCGTATTGCTATCACCACTACTCACACCAACAGTTGCGAACACCTCAAGACCAACGCTCCGCCAACTACGTTTCGCCGCAGACACTAAATCGCCACCATATAGCAAACACCTCTTCAGTCTTCTGACAGAAAACAAGAATCTTTTGAATCATAATATTTATGTCAAGCGGCGTCAGACTTATGGAAAAATCCCCGTGTGCGATCTGGTTTCTAGTATCAACAAGGTGATCTACCATTGTAACTGTTGGATTAAAGTCTGCCTTCAAACATCTCTCAAGATCATGCTTATAGCTGGTGTAACCAAACCGATTAAAATACCCTTTTATCTTATTGAATTTCGGCGTGGAAAAACCTCTGTTGAAACGTTTTGCCTCGACCGGACGAGGAAATGGCCCAGATTTGGACCAGAATGATATGTCTTTTTCAATAAACTCAAAAATCTTATTCGCAGCTTTTTCTGGGTTGTTCATTGCACAAAAGTTCTCTAGGAGGTCTATGGAGATATGGTAATAGACGCGCGACGAAAGATTAGTGCGCGGCGTCGAATTTTCGCTCAAAGAGTCCAACGCTTTCTCGCCGAGTTCTCTAATGTATGCTTCAAGATGGCTGCAAAGAAGTACTATGGCACCGCGAGAAATTGCATTAATCTTTTTGCGGAATCGTATCGCATCTTTCCGCTCGAAATCGGCTGCCATCTCCGTGAGCATGCTAACTTCCTCAAGCCGATTTCCCATCTCATGATACACGTCGGTGAATCGCTGCATCGAAAACGCTCTCTAGTTTACCGTCTATACAAGGACTCGTCCGACGTGGTCTTTCCATATCTGGAGACGCCGTTTGGTTCTCCTAGTATGATCTATGGCCCTACTAATGAGGTCTTCGAATTCGACATTTCTAAGCAGTCTCTCGTACTCAGCTCTAAAGCTGGATCGAACAGCTTTGGCTGTATCCGGAGAGACTATAGCGGCCGTACACATGGTAAGATCAAACAGTGCTCGATTGATCGTTCTGTATCTCTGTACGGGCCACCGACGAAAACACTCCAAAGGATCAAACCAGATCAGAGAATTGTTTATCGCACCCTCCCACATAGCCCGTAGTTCTGAAATCTTGGCTGCTGAATACGATTGACCGGCATGTGCGGCATCATTTAGCCAATGCTTCTGGGGTGTTCTGTAAGTTTCGACGCCTTGAAGTTGCCAGGCAAAAAACCTAAGTGCGAGCTCCTCATCTCGCATACGTTTGTTTGGTGTCTTTCGATTAACGATCCGCAGCCACGGCTCATAAAAAACTACATCTTTTAACAGTTCGTTCAAAGCACCCCGATAGACACAATTTCGTAGTTCTTGCGCGTTCAAGGGGGAAGTGTTGCTATTCAGCCTCTCAAACACATCGAACTTGATTTCAGGATGCGATTCATTTGTAATTGCAACAAGCCGCAATGTGTGGGTACTAATTTTCCGCTGTAACATGGCTGGAAGTTGGTGGAATCGCATACGGTTTAGGTCCGCTAATACTTTGAGTCCTGTTAGCGCAAATTCGTTTTCCACAAAACGATAAATTGAGTATAGGCGCTGCTGCCCATCAATGACATCTAGTTCAAATTGTTCATTCTGTGACAAGTAACACGGAGGAATCGGTACGTTGAGTAAAATCGACTCGACTAGCAGAGAGGCACGAGTGTTCGTCCATACGTATCGACGTTGGAATTGCGGACGTTCAGAAAGTGGCCTCAGGAATACTATATTATTTTTTATTTGGTCGATTAATGACGAAACTACGAGATCATAGGGTTGAGTATAAACCCGTCTGGTATTAGCATGTAGCTTAGCTGATTCAGATCGGATACGATTGGTTCCTGTACCTGCCTTGTTGTCCGCTGTGTTTCCATTCATGTGTAATTCTCGACACTAGATGGTTATGGTCTTTATCTGTCAATCAACGTGACCGACCGCAATAGGCCAAAAAGGACGGACTATTATGTCAGGCGGCCAATTTGTGCAAGATGCGCGTTTGTCTGCATTGTGCGAACCAGTCGTTGCACCCGTGTCCCTCAAAATCACAGTGGTACGCATCCCTTGCCTCCAGGTATCATCCGGATGCTGCGAAGATCTCCGAATTAACGACTCAACTACCGTGGTCAGCTGTTGCTACGGTGGTGACGGTCGAACCGGCCAAAAAGAAATATGATACACATTCAGAGTCGGTGTGACTGTGTCACCGGAACAAAATATAATTTTCTGGCATCTTCCTCCTTAGTGCTCATAGTTGACATTATACCATGACGTTTGCGTCACGCAATACGAGACAACGAGTGATATCTGGCGCATAATGGCAGTCCAGCCTACGTGAGTTCGGCCCGCCGCCGTTTTGGGCGGAAAACGCGACGGAATGTTAAGGGGATTGTAGATTTTGTATATGTGGTACGATGGCGACACTGGTGAAACTATGACCATCAAATTTCAACCGATGTTTATGTCATCGGTTCTTCAAATTCTCCCGAACTGAGTTCACCAGTTATCTATGGGAATTATAAGCTAGTCTTACGCCCTTGTTACGGGAATGAAGGGGCTAAGTCTGGGAACGCTCTTATCAGGGAGCATGGGCTTGGTGATGGAGCAGTGACTTCCGGATATTGGAAAGACAAGCCGCCTCGCAGAAAGAGATATGATTTCCTTGTTCCACGTTGGACCGGACCATGACAGCAAATATGTTTCCCTCAGCATCAAAAACCGGTCCCCCACTATGTCCTCCGTAAGCAAACGAGTCCAGTGAATAGAACCTTGACGGGGGGCCTTCTTCTGGAGGGGGTCCTGGGAAGGAACTCGAAATGAAATATGACTTGAAGCGTAGCGTCAATGTGATACTAACCAGGGAAGAGTCAAGAGAATTGGGTTGACTAACGTCATAATCCGGAGCCGGAAACCCGAATGATCCAACTGGCTCGCCGTATCCCAGCCCTTCAAATCTGAACTTTCTTCGGAGTTGTATGCCGTCGAGCGGGAGGCCCGGGACATGGATTAAAGCCAAATCATGGGATGGGTACCTTTCAATGATGCGATATTGGAGGTTGAGGCTCTGCGGCAGCCGGTCCATATAATTCCGAGCGACCACGATAAACCCTGTTTCACCTTGGATGACGTGGCTGGCCGTCAAAATCAGTCCTCTTCGATTGATGATCGTGCCAGTTCCTATGCCGGACTTCGGAGTAAACAAGCCAACTATATGAGGCATAATTTGCCAACTCGCCTTTTGAAACATAGACTTAATTCGACCTCCTTCCTTTGAGTTCTTCCCCGTAGCCCCAAAGGGACAGGGCCCCCGGGGATCTAATCAACCTCTCGTTTGACGTTGTTCAATTGATACCCAATATAATAGGAATATAATAGGAGACGGCTTACTCTTAACCAAGGAAGGAATGGGGGAGCCTGGTTCTGTTGATGAAATATGCATGACGTGCACATGTATTGGGCGTGGAAACCCAATGGAAGTTGGTCATTGACAATTCGTTGGACATCGGATCGGAGCTCTCCTATGAGCGGAACTCTGCTAATCGAGTATGCTCTACGAGCTGTTGCATATTCTGGAGAGTAAACACCTTTCCTCGCGTCGCAAGAAGTAGCTTCTTCATATCCTCGCGGCGGATGCCAAATCCACGGCCAGCGATACAAGCGACCAGTTCGAATTTTGGCTGATCTGGAGGCTGACCCTGCATACTTAATGAGGCGAGGTGCTGAACTCGCGTGACCTTGTCTCTTGCCGTACCGTCGTCCTCGGTAAGTTTAGCCTCGATCGCGACCTGAGGATTGAACTCATTTGGGATGATGAAATCGGGAGCCTGGTCCAATCCGGGTACGCTTCCAGTCTTTCGGTAGCTGATCCGAGCGTGGGATAGGATATTCTCAATGGCATCTTCGACGATCCTACCTACAAGCTCACTGATCGAATCCCGGTGGCTTGCAAATGGTCTGCCGAGAAATCGTTCATAGAGCAGGACAGAATAAGGAACGCCGAGAACCGCGAGTGCTTTCAGACTTTCCAGCCCCGACATCGTGTCGACCTTGTCTAGCCTGTGAAGTTTGTCGGAACGAACCTTTGGGGCGCCAGAATTGAGCATATAGCACGCAGAGGCGATCATTGCACAAATACGCTGCTCTGTAATTCCTCCATTTCTCGGTAAGGGCACACCCGGGTTCCTACGGATGTTTCGGTCAATGGTTCGGGCCGCGCTCTGCGTCACTTCGACTTTGGTGTGCCGACTTGTGTAGTAGGCCCATTCCGGAGGCGTGAATCCCAAAATGCATCGAAGGACGATCAGAGAAATTGGCGTTTCGAAAACGATTGGTGCAACTGTGGACGGCGTTACATGCTGGAACGCACTGGTGGCACGCTTGAGGGCCTCATAACCAGATTCAAAGGTCGAAAACTCCACGAATCCTGTCCCTTTGGCATGACCATGAAATCAGACGTAAGGCATCCGAATATCTTATCGACATAATCATCCAAATTTGCGCGGACTTCGTCGAAGCTGACTTCAAAAGGAAACGACATCACTTGTCTCTTCGTTGGACTGCCTCTTTCGTAACAACGGTCCCGGCGATATTGGTACTGGTTCGGCGGCGGCCACTAGTTCCAAGATCTGGGCAGGATCTCCAAGGCTGGATACTGTGGCGCCAAATGCCGCGAGTTTCTTAGCAATCGGCTGACCCTTGTCCCAGTGCCGACGGAGTTTCCAGACGGCCATACGCGTGAGATGGCCGAAGACGATACAACGTGTGTCTCCTCGGGTTGGCGTTCTGCCCGCCTGCTCCAAGTCTGCCAAATCCACCGCCACGATTGCTGCAAGCTGTTCGGGCGTGTCGAATATCCAGTGGCGCGGCACTGTACCCGATGTCCGACAGACGAACACGGTATCGATGATCGACGAACTCGTGCCGTGGATGTGGATGGAGCCCCCCATTTCGGCGGGACAGGGCAGTGTGGCAGAAACGACCAACTCGGCGTCCAGGATGGCCACTCCGACGGCGTGATACGTCTCCAGCTTGTTATGGTGGTAGGTGAAGGCGAGCGGCGCGCCGGGCTTCAAGGCTTGTGCCATTCGTGAATAGACGGCGGAGAGTCCTTCTGTGAAATGATCCAAGCCATGATTCCGGGTTATATTGCCATTAAGTTCGTCCTGAGATCGCGTGAGCGAGCGCTCAAAGCCATCCGCTTCATTGCCCACTAAGCGGCGAAGCCAGACATAACAGAAATCCATCAGCTCGCTATATTGCACGTTGCCGAAATATGGGGGATCTGTGAACACGGCATCGAGGCTCTCCGGCGAGAGGTCGATGGCGGTAGCGCTAGCACAACGGATAGCCACTTTGCGCCGTTGCCCGTTCCGAGTATCGCCGATCCATTCCCCTTTGATGGGAATCCGGACATTACGGGTCCCTTGGCGCCTAACTTCGAACGGCGCGGTGCAATACAGTTTCGCCTTGGCATATTTGTGGACAATGTTGGACCATCCGCCGGAGCCGACGTTGCGGCTGGGTCCGTTGGTGATGCCGAGGAAATTTGATTCGCACTGTACCAACCCCACCGGAAAGCCGTGTACGGAGAAGATGTCCAACGACTTGAGCGCCGTCGTGTCGTAGCGGCAGAGCATGTTCTGATAGCGCAACAAGTCGGAGAGATTGGTGGCGAGCGCATGGCGTATTCGCTGGTCTGAGCACTGGGAAATCATCCGGCAACTCAACTCCAAGCCCAGAAGTTGACGCGGATTGAAGAGATCTCGATAGCGGGTGTAGCCCCAGCGATGCAGACGATCGGTCTCGTCTCCAGAGAGGATCTCCTGGTCCGGGACGAAGCGATGAGTGAGTTGTTCCCATCGCTTTGTAGCGGCCTCCATTCGCAAGATATCTTCGTTGTCCGGTTTCTTGAAGAATCGGCCCTTGTGTTTGGCCTTTCGCGTGGGGTTGTAGTATTCCATTGCGAACATGCGGTGTCGCAGTGGACGTTGAACCTCTCCCGGATAGGCGTTGGAATGCCCGCAATGGGGGCACTCGCAGCGCCCTCTGCGCGCGGGACCGGTTTGGCGAAGTTTGGTCCCACAGCTTGAGCAATCTCCCAATTCCTTGTAATCCTCGACTTGGTTCAGATCACCACACGTCGGGCACACCAAGACATTCATCGGGTGACGCCGGTTTCTCGCAACCAAGTAGCCCGGAAAGAGATCGAACGCTTGCCCGCAATGTGTGCAATCGAGGATCTTGACCCACAGGAAGGACTTCACGGGTACATTCGCGTCACCGTAGAGTGGACAGGAGGTTCGGTAATATGGACCGATTTCGGTACGCAGAGCCTCCAGAAGGCGCCGAGCCGCTTGCCGGTAAGCCGACACGTCGATGGAATCGATCTCTTCGCGGACAATCCAGGTTGCCATCGGATTGATGTCGAAACCCTGCACTTCGCATCCAACACGATTGGCCTCAATGAGCGGAGTCCCGCCGCCCATGAACGGGTCTGCGATCCGGATCCCTGCAAGGTCGTTTCTTCGGTAAAAAGTCTTTTCTAGCCGGTCCCGACCGAATTCGGCCAGAATCAAGCCACGAAACAGAGTGCCGGGACGGCGGGCGAACCACTTATGGACACCGATGATGGGACGGTAGATCTGCTGGATCTGTTTTTCCTTGAGTGCCATGCGGGCAACCAAGGAAACATCGAATTGGTGCTCGATACTCATTGCCCGTCCTGACGCAGCCCCACTTTGAGAGAACCGCTTCGGAAGCCTGCCGCTTTGGGTCTCTTCGTACAGGGCGCCGTAGCGATTCTGGCCTCTCGAAAATCCCCAGATTCTACGCTGCGACCATGACAGAATCTCAGGCGTCCAGACTGCCACCCCGTCCCACAATACGCCGCCAACAAAGGCGGTGTCTTCTGGTGAATCGGTCGGGCACATTCGTTGGGCCGAGAGGGGCCTGGGGAAAATCGACGAGAGGAACGCAGCTGTACGGCTTCAGGGCGGGGAACCGAACTGTCCCCGAGACAGGCCGGCGGATATCGGGATCCAATGGCCGTTGTTCGAGGGAAGCTATGGATTCGCAACCATTGAAAGCAAGGCAGTATTGCCTTACACTTTGCCAATCGAGTTCAATGGAGTTGCGACCGTGGCCATCACACTCAAAGTAACCGCCAAGGGGCAGATCACACTGCGCAAAGAGGTGCTCAACCATCTGGGGGTGCGTCCCGGCGACAAGCTTGACATCGATCTGCTGACGGGCGGACGGATGCAACTGAGGCCAAAGCGCGGAAATTCTGCGGCAAGCGTCTTCGGTATCCTTGCGAGACCGGGAACGCCAAAACTATCCATCGAGGAGATCAACGAATTCGCCGCTGCCGGATGGGCGGGCGAGAAGTGAGGATTACAGCCGATACGAATGTGCTGCTGCGAACCGTCCTACAGGACGACAAGGAACAGGCCGCAGTTGCACAGGCGATGCTCCTGCGCGCCACGGTCATTGCCATCCCCGTACCGGTCTTCTGCGAGTTCGCCTGGGTGTTGAAACGCGGCTACCGTCACAAAGTTGATGAAATCGCTGGAGCGATCGAGGCGATATGTGAGATCGAGGCCGTGGTCACTGATCTTACGGCGGTCGAGGCGGGTTTGACTCTGCTGCGCGCGGGCGGAGACTTCGCCGACGGAGTCATCGCCCATCAAGGTGAGGCATTCGGTGGAAACGTGTTCGCAAGTTTCGATCGCAACGCCATCGCTCTCTTGAAGAGAAACGGCGCGGCAGCGGCCGAAGTAACTGAGTTGACCGGCACAGGTCGATGAAAACCTGGAGCCACGTCCCACTGGTGATCCACGCCCTTCGGACTGCCAATCCCGAGAAGGCATATGAGCGGGTCTGCAACGGATACCGGCGCGTCGACCCGCGTTGTCCGGTCAACGGCTACTATGGCGCTTGGTTTCGGGACGGCATCCATTTTGCCCGGGTGCCGTGGATAGATGGCGCGTGAGGGCCAGGAGCGAGACCATGATCAAAGGCGTCCATACCATGTTCTATTCGTCGGAGCCGGAAGCGTTGCGGGAATTCCTGCGCGACAAGTTGGGCTTCGACTCCTACACCGACGTCGGCGGCGGTTGGCTCATCTTCGACCTGCCGGAGGCGGACATGGGCGTGCATCCCACCGACCCCTCCGGGAAGCACGGCAGTCCGGCCGGCACCCACGCCATCTCCTTCTACTGTGACGACATTCGGGCCACGGTGGAGGATCTCGCGCACCGGGGCGTTGAGTTCGACGGCGACGTGACGGACCAGGGCTTCGGACTCGTGACGTATTTCAAGATGCCCGGCGGCGTGCGGGTGCAGCTCTACCAGCCCTACTATCGGAAGGGCGGACGCTGATTCGTTCCCATCGTCCGTTCCACCGGCGGCATTCCCGGCGATCCGGATCTGCGGACGGCCGCGGCCCATTGTACCGAACGGAGGAGCGGGTATAATGAATCGCATCGGCCGTTTAACTCGGCCGGGATCTCCGAGGTGCTCATGTTTGGAACCTTCGTACATCCTCCCCTGAAGGTCAGGTTCGTTCTGCTTTCCTTGTTTCTGGTTCTGCTCCCGGTCCAGGCCAAGGAGAAGAAGCGGGACGACAAGGCCGTTCTCCAGGAAGAGCAGCAGGACTACTACAAGAAATGGCTCAAGGAGGACGTCGTCTACATCATCACCGATGAAGAGCTGGACGTGTTCAACGGCCTGGGCACCATGGAGGAGAAGGAGCAGTTCATCGAGCAGTTCTGGCGCCGGCGCGACCCGGACCTGAGAACGGCCATCAACGAATACAAGGAAGAGCACTACCGGCGCATCGCCTATGCCAACGAGCGCTTTCCCAGTGGGAAGCCGGGCTGGATGACCGATCGGGGCCGGGTCTACATCATTCATGGGCCGCCGGACCAGATCACCTCCCGGGCCGGAGGCGGCTACTACGCCCGACCCATGCACGAAGGGGGCGGCGTGACCTCCACCTATCCCTTCGAGACGTGGCGCTACCGCTACATCGAGGGACTGGGCCAGGAGATCGAACTTGAGTTTGTGGACGCTTCTCTGAGTGGAGAGTACCGGTTGAGTCTGGACCACTCGGAGAAGGACGCGCTGCTCTATCTGCCCGGCGGCGGACTGACCCTTGCGGAAGAGATGGGTCTGGCCGAGAAGAAGGACCGGCCGTTCTTCTCCCCGGGCATGCGGGACAGCTTCCCGTACATGGCCACCCGGGCTCAGGACGACGTGTTTGAGCGCTACGAGCGTTACGTCAGGATCAAGGCGCCGAAGCCCATCAAGTACGGCGATCTGAAGGGACTCGTGGATGTCTCCATCGGTTACGAGACGCTCCCCTTCCGGGTGAGGCGTGACTACTTCAAGTTGGGTGACGATCGTGTGGTGGTGCCGGTGACGGTCGAGCTCGACAACGGCGAGTTGTCCTTCAAGCTGGAGAAAAACCAGAGCTACGTGGCCAAGGTGGGTGTCTATGGCGCCGTCACCAGCATGACCAAGCAGGTGGTGGACGAGTTCGATTATGACCTGGTCCAGACCTACCTTCCCGAGGCCTACGCCGCCCAGGCTCAGAAGCAGGGCCGGTCCACCTACCAGAAGATCCTGGTCCTGGACCGGAAGCTGCGTTACCGCCTGGATCTGGTAGTCAAGGATCTGCGCAGCGGCAAGGTGGGAGTCAGCCGAACCGCCATCGTGCCTCCCGCTTTCGGTGGAGAGATTCTGAAAGCGAGTTCCCTGATCCTCACGGACCTGGTTCGGCAGGTGGAGGACGTGCCCCAGGAAGAGATGTTCATCCTTGGAAACGTGAAGGTGCGTCCGGTCCTGGATCACAAGTTCGCCGCCTCGACGCCTCTGGCCATCTATCTCCAGGTCTACAACGTGAGCGCCGACCAGGCCACTCTGGTCCCATCCATCCAGGCCAGCTACCGGATCTCCAAGGGCAAGGAGGTCCTCATGGAAGAAGTGGACGAGACGGGAGCGTCGATCCAGTACTTCTCCGGCCAGCGCATGGTCCTGGTCAAGAGCCTTCCCATTCAGCAACTGAAGCCGGGCCGGTACCATCTGAACGTGAAGGTCCACGACATGATCAGTGACCAGGAGGTCAGCGCCGGCCAGGTATTCCAGGTGCGCGCACCGTCTGCGGCCGACGGCGTGAACAAGACCGCGTCTCTCCAGTAGCGCGCTCGCAGCTATCCCCGGAGGTTCTCTCTGACCGCTACCCCGTCCCCTCCGAGGAGCCGGGTCCGCTACTCCGTTCTGGTCTGGCTCTGCGTGGCAGCCGCCATCGCCTACATCCAGCGCAACTACGTCTCGGTTGCCGAGAGCACCATTCGGACCGACCTGGGTCTGAGCAAGGAGCAGATGGGGTGGATCCTGAGCGGATTCTTCTGGGTCTACGCTGCGTTCCAGGTGCCTGCCGGTTGGCTCGGGGATCGCTGGGGCGCGCGGCGGACCCTCCCGTTCTACTCGGTGGTCTGGTCGGTCTGCACCGTGGCTTCGGCGGTGGCGGGAACGGTGTTGGCTCTCTGGCTGGCCGGTCCGGGTGGAGCGATTCTGGCGGCCTACCTCTGGTTGCTGGTCCCCCGCATGTTCTCCGGCGCCGCCCAGGCGGGCCTCTTCCCCTGTTCCGCGGTCGTGCTGTCGAGATGGATGCCGGTGAACCGGTTGGCCGTATCGAGCGGCTCTCTCGGAGCCGGGATGCAGATCGGGGCCATCCTCGTCGCCTTCCTGACCGGGATTCTCCTGGAATGGGGTGTCGGCTGGCGCTGGCTCTTCGTACTCTATGCGCTACCCGGCGGCATCTGGGCGTTGCTGTTCTATCGCTGGTTTCGTGACCGCCCGCAGGACCACGCCTCCGTGACGGCCGGCGAACTGAATCTTCTGCTGGCCGAGTCGAAGGCCGCCCAGGAACCGGAAGCGGCCGCAAAAGAGGGATCGGGCCGCAGCCGGCCCGTCAAGACTCCCTGGAAGCATCTGGCCGCAAGTCCGGCCATGTGGGCCATTTGCGGTCAGCAGTACTTCCGGGCCGCCGGGTATATCTTTTATGCCAGTTGGTTTCCCACCTATCTGCAGGAGTCTCGGGGGGTCTCGGTGGCCGAGTCGGGACTGCTGACGAGTGTTCCTCTGATTGCGATTCTGTTCGGAGGACCGCTGGGCGGCATCATCTCCGATTGGATCTACTCCAAAAGCGGAAATCCCGAGCTGGCCCGGAAGGGTATGGCCTTGAGTTGCCTGCTGATCGGCGTCCTCCTCACGGGGGCGGGATGCCTGGTCCAGAACCCGTTGCTTGCCGTCTCTCTCATCGGGATCGGCGGCTTCTTCTCCGCTTTCTGCAGTCCCATCGTCAATTCCCTGACCATTGCCATGGGCGGAAAAAACGTGGCGACGATCTTCGGCACCATGAACATGTCGGGCAATCTGGGAGCGGCTACGTTTCCCGTCGTCGTCCCGCTGCTTCTGGGACCATCGGGTGACAACTGGACTCCGGTCCTGTGGGTGTTTTGCGGCGTCTACGTCGCGGCGGGGCTGTTCTGGCTGATGCTCAAACCGCGGGGCACCTTCGTCGGGCAATCGCTGCTTTCTCGGGTCCCGTCATCGTAGTAGACTGGGCGGCATCCATGCGGGTCACTCTCAAGCCTTTGGTGGTCTTGGGCGTTCTGTTCCAGGTCTGCCAAAGCGTCGGAATCCAAGCCGCCTCCATTCCCAAGCCACGGCCCCGCATCCCTTTTCAATCGGTCCAGCCGGGCAAGGGAGTCTTTCTGGTAGCCAAGCAGGGAATGCTCGACCCCCGTTTCCGCCGCACCGTGGTCCTGCTGGTGGCTCACGGTCCGGCCGGCACGCTCGGTGTGATCGTCAACCGGGCTACCGACGTCTCCCTGAAGGACGTCCTGCCCCAGATCGAGAAACCGGGCCGAAAGGCTCGCCTCTACTACGGCGGCCCGGTGGCTCTGGATACGCTCATGTTTCTGATCCGGAGTGAGGAGCCGCTGGAGCAGGCGACCAATGTGATGGGGGACGTCTACTTCGGAGGCGACAAGAGCACACTGGAACGTCTCCTGGAAAAGGAAAGGGAATCCCACGAACTCCGTCTTTTCGTCGGGCATGCGGGCTGGGCTCCGGGGCAGTTGGATTCGGAATTGGACCGGGGTGACTGGCGCCTCTTTCGGGCCAATGCCTTCACCGTGTTCGAGAAGCGCCTGGACAGCATCTGGTCCGACTTCATGGAGCCCCCGAAATCCGAAAGGGAAGTGGCGGCCCGGTGAGCATTTCGGGCCAGGCGTCTGTGGCGCCGGTTCATAGGAGGCGAATGATGGGAAACGAGCCCAGAGATCCATCGTACTCCCGTCGCCAGTGGATGAGGCTGGCTGCACTGGGTGGCGTCACGGCAGTCGCCGCCCGACCCCGGCAGGCGGCCTCGGAAACACCGGCGGGTCCGCACCGTCTCGCGTTGAAGGCGGGGGAGTTGGAGGCCTTGGTCGTGGACAACCACGACGGGCTGGCAGGCGAGGAGCAAAAACGCAACCGGGCTGCGGTCCCCCATGTCGCCGGGGGACTGGGACGCCTGATTGTCGCGACTCCCTTTGAGAGGCGTCACAATGGCTACAACGGAATCGCCCGCTTGAGTCACCGAGGTTCTCCCCACCCCTTTCTCCCCGTTGCTTCAGGGTTGAATTGCGAGTTCTTTTTCGACGGTACCGAGGGCACCTTCGAACCCCGCTGGAGTGACCTGGAGAATTTTCAGGCCCAGCCGTCGAGCCTGAAACGGATTTCCGAGCAGGAGGCCTGGCTCCAGATCGAACCGGGCGAGCGTTGGGGAGTCCACGTGGAGACTACGTTCCGCTTGGTGGAACCGTGGTTCCTGGACGTGGAGCACGCTTTCACCCCCACCCGGCTGGACAAGATTCGCACCCGGTATCTGGGCGTGTTCTGGGCCAGCTACATCCAGGCTCCCCGCAATCCCGGCTACTACCTTTGGGGCCGGCGATCCAGTTTCGAGGCTCCGGCGTGGCACGGCATCTTCGACGCCCTGGACCTGCACGAGTCGGGAGCGATTCAGGCCGAGAGGGGTCCCGTCGGAGATGGATTCCGGGGGCAGGGAAGAAGGCTGCTCTACAGTTTCGGCTCGGTGCGCTACGTTGAGCCCCTGATGGCCGGCAAGGTCCACGGCATGTTGTTGGCCTACTTGTTCCGCCCTTCAGACGAGTTGGAGGTCCGCCCCGCCTTCAATGCCGGCGGGGGAGGAGTCGGCGGCCCCGCATGGGACTACCAGGCAGTCGTCCCGAACCCGGAGGAAGGACGCCGCTACAGCTTTCGGCTGAGGGTGGTCTACAAACCGTTCGAAGCTCTGGACGAGGCCCTGGACCTCCATCGTGAGTGGTTGAGCGGGTAGATCCGGGCCAGGCTGGTTGATCACCGGAACCGAAGCGAGTAGAGGTCCGCGTCCTTCATCACGAAACGCAGGCGCACCGTCTGGCCCGAGATACGCGCCAGGGGTTTGGACGTGTCCGCCCGGGCGTGGCTTCGTTTCCACCGCACCGTGTGCTCGATCTCGTCCCCCCAGATCAGCGGAGACTCCTCCAGGGCGAATCCGGCCAGCGGCTGCCCCCCGGCGTCCTGGATCTCCAGCCGAATGCTCCCCGCCGCCGAGGTCGCGAAGTTCAACACCAGGTTCCCGCCCTCGAAGGTCAACGGCCGGGTGATCAGTTCGCCTTCCGACGTGCCGGCATGCACCGACATGAATCCGTCGGTCCGGATCACCATCCGTTCCAGGTAGTTGGTGGGGAACGTGTAGTGACGTTGGACGAACAGGGAGATTTCGTCCGGTGCCGTGGCCAGCAAGCCCCAGGCGGGGGTGTTGGAGCGATGCGACCAGTTCCGTAGCTCGCCCCCTGGCCGGATGAAGGCCTCCAGTTGGCGGTTCCAATGGACCGCGTCGCGGCTGGACATGAAGATGGCGTCGGAGCAACCGCCGGAATGAGCCTGATCGAATGGAACCCGCGTCTTCCAGGGATGGAATCGCCGGGGGAAGGCGAAAAAGATGTGGGGCGCCCTGAAATAAGGCTGGGTCGCGTTGGTGTAGAGGTGCTCGGCGGGCGCATCGCCGAACTCGCCGAATTGACCCGGCGCCCAGTTCCTGAAGTCGGTGGAAGTGGCGATCTTGATGGTCCGAACGCCGAGCTGGAAATCCCGGTAGACGGAGACGTAACGCTGGTGGACCGCGTCCCAGAAGGCCAGATTGGGAGAGTCGAAGGCCCCGTCGGTGATGATGGGCTCCTCCCTCATCTCCTTCCAGTGGATTCCGTCGGGGGAAACGAATGCGTAGAGGGCCCGCCGGTGAGGCCCCACGGCCTTGTAGAGTTCGGAGGCAGGGGCCTCCGGGTTCGAGTCCTTGAAGGGGAGAAAAGCCGGCGTGCCCTTTCCCATCCAGACGATGTTGTTGTCCCTGGATCCTTCGTACTCGTACAGCCCCAGCGAGGGCCGGGACCAGTGGATCCCGTCCCGGCTCTCGGCGTAGCACGCGGTGTGGGGGTGTTCGGGGATCACCTCCTCGCCCGGTTCCAGGAGCGACTCCAGGGCGTATCCGGCGTGACTGCTGCCCCGGTAGTACATGCGGTAATAGTCACCGTCCTGGAAGACGACCGCCGTGCTTCCACTGGTCACTCCCTCCCAGGGCCGGTCGAAGACCATTGCCTTCCCGGCGCGCCGAGGGGTGTGGAGCTTGAGTTCCAGACCGTCGAGAGAGTCGATGAGGTAGTCGTCGACAAAGAGCTCCAACCGGGAGTCGATGTCCCGGACTTCGGAGTCGGCCGCCTGGTCGTGCCGGCCGCCTTCGAGGGCGGGGAGCGAGATCAGGATCAGGACGAGCAACAGGCTTGGGAATCGAAATTTCAAGGGGGCGTACTCCTCAGGGTTTCCCATCGCCGCCGCCGGCGTAGAGCTCGAACCGAGCCCGGATCGGGCCGTTGGGATGATTCTCATGGAACAGGACCGAAACCGCTCCGCCCGGGTCCTCGCTACGGTACAGGCGCAGCGTGGCGTTCCAGACTCGCGGCGTCTCCAGGTATTGGGGCATGCCGGTCTTGCTCTTGTGGCGCTCGGCGTCGGTGCCGATGGGGATGGACACGGGGTGCAGGTGCACCGTTCCTACCAGGGGCCACCCGGCGGTGGCAGTCCAGTCGTCCGGGTCCACGGGCGTACCCCGGAGCGGGACCGGCCCGCCCGACGGGGAGAGAAACCGCAGCCAGAACCTTCCGTCCTCCGACCGGACCTCCAGATCGAAGGGTCCCTTTTCCAGAATTGTCCCCGCTGCGGTTTGGAGACTCACCGGGAGCCGGATCTTGCCGGTGAAGGGGGCTGCGCTCCGGGGCAGGGGACCGGCAGCCGCGGCGGACATCAGAGCCAGGAACGCCAGCGCCCGCCACGCCGCTTCAAGAGGAATGGCCAATGGACCTCCCAGTCAGCTTCCGGTACAGGTCCTCGCCGGCCTCGCCCGCTTCACCGACTCCACTGAGGCGCCGGTCCAGACCCTGGAAGAAATAGGTCAGCCGGCGGTGGTCCAGTCCCATCAGCCCCAGCATGGCGGCGTGGAGGTCGTTGACGTGCATCTTGTCCTGGACGGCCACGAAACCCAGGTCGTCGGTGGCTCCGATGGCCTGGCCGCCGCGAACACCGCCTCCCGCCATCCAGGCGCTGAAGCCGAAGGGATTGTGGTCGCGCCCCTCCTTGCCCTGCATGACGGGAGTCCGGCCGAACTCGCCCGTGGAGATGACCAGAGTGCTCTCCAGCAGACCCCGCTGTTTGAGGTCTTCCAGCAGAGCGGCCATGGGCTGGTCGGTCTTCCACGAGTTCTCCATGTGGTTCTTGTCGCACTCGCCGTGAGCGTCCCAACCGCCGCTGTAGAGGTGCACGAAGCGGACGCCCCGCTCCACCATTCGCCGGGCCAGCAGGCACATGCGGCCGAACTTGCGGGTCGGATCCCGGTCCAGCCCGTACATCCGCTTCACATGCTCCGGTTCCGCCGAGAGGTCGATGAGTTCGGGCGCCGCCATCTGCATCCGGAAAGCCAACTCGTAGTTCCGGATTCTCGCCTCCAGGCGGCTGTCTCCGGGCCGGGTCCGCAGATGGGTCTGGTTCCAGCCCTCGATCCGCTCGAGCAGCGCGCGTTGCCGGCCCAGGTCCATCCGGGAAGGGGGCTTCAGGTTCTGAAAGGGCTGGCCGTCGGTATTGATGAGCGTCCCCTGGTAGATGGCCGGAAGGAATCCGGTGCCGAAATTGGAGGTGCTGGACCGGAAGATGCTGTCGGTCATCACGATGTAGGAGGGGAGGTTGTCCGTCTCGCTCCCCAGGCCGTACAGGATCCAGGAGCCCATGCTCGGGCTGCCCAACTGCAGGCTTCCGGTGTGCACGTAGGTGAGAGCCGGTCCGTGGATGAACGACTCGTGGTGGCAGGACCGGATGACGGCCATGTCGTCGGCATGCTTCGCGAGCCCTTCGAAGAGATCCGAGATCTCGATGCCGGACCGGCCCCTCTTCTTGAAGGTCCGGCGGCTGGCCATGAGCTTGGACTCGTAGGGATTGATCTGGGCCAGCTCCAGGTCGTTGCGGAAGCTGGCGGGAAGGGGCTGGCCATCGTAGCGATCCAGGGCCGGCTTGGGGTCGAAGCTGTCCACCTGGCTCAAGCCGCCCTGCATGAAGAGGAAGATGACGCTCTTGGCCTGGGCCGGAAAGTGAGGTTCTCTGGGAGCGAGCGGATACTCCGGCCGGTCGATGCCCGCCAGAAGCCGGCCCTCCCGCTCCAGCAGACCGCCCAACGCGAGAGAACCGAATCCAAAGGAGGATGCCTTCAGAAATTCGCGCCGCGAACCGACCTGAACATTGCCCTGGCAACCGTTGGGGATCAAGTTCCTCTCCTCAGGAGGGGGGACTTTCCTGTCCCCCAATGGGAAGGGTACATGCGTCTCCCCCAAATCCCAAGATACGGGGGGTGAAGAGCCCCATTTCCCATTCCGAGCCGATCCACTCGTTCGACGAATTCCCTCGTCCGGCGCTGTCCGACTCCGAATCTGGCCATCAGTCGACAAAGAGGAACTCATTGAGGTTGAAGACGGCCAGACAGAGTTCCGTCAGTCCCTGGGCCTGACTCGGCTCGATGGTCTTCAGCTCCGGGGGAGCGCCCTCCGGCAACTCCTCCCACCGCTCGCCCCCGGCAGAGGCCAAGGTCTCCAGGGCGTCCCGAGTCTCCTGATCGCTGGGCGGACGTCCCAGCGCGGTGCGCCAGGCCCGGTCGACCCACTGGCCCGGCTCGGAACCCCCTTCCCGGACCAGGCGCCCGGCGAAGGCCAGGGCCTGCCGGAAGACGGCATCGTTGTTGAGGAGCCAGAGGGACTGGGGCGCCACCGTGGTCACGGAGCGCTCGGGACAACTGACGGCCGGATCGGGAGTATCGAACTTCTCGAACATGGGGAAGACGAAGTTCCGCCGCGAGAGGATATAGATGCCTCTTCGGCTGTGCTCCGACGGGTCCGCCGGCACGGTCCACGCCCACTTGAGCCGGAAGCCGGCCAGTTCGTCCTCCGACAGCGGCGGCACGAGGGGCCGGCCGTACATCTTGGAGTTCAGAGTACCGGCAACGGCATGGATGCTGTCCCACAGGACCTCGGCCTCGATCCGTCTCCGATTGGCCCGCCAGAGGTAGGCATTGTCCGGGTCGGCGGCGGTGTTGCGAGGATCGTCGAACCGGCTGGTGAGCCGGTAGGTCGAGGATTGGGCGATCAGCCGGTGCATTGCCTTGAGGCTCCAGCCCTGGTTGACGAACTCGGTGGCCAGCCAGTCCAGCAGCTCAGGATGGGATGGGGGTTGTCCCTGGAGGCCGAAATCGTTGGAGGTGGACACGATCCCCCGTCCGAAATGCCACTGCCAGAGGCGATTCACCATGACCCGTGCGGTCAGCGGATGGTCGGGACGGGTCAGCCACAAGGCCAGCTGCTTCCGGTGCCGGGGGCCATGGCCTTCATTGGTGTGGAATTCAACTCCGTCTCCCAGAATTCGGGGCAGTCCGGCCTCCACGAGCTTCCCGGGGCGGTCCAGATCGCCCCGTTCCAGGATCCGGGTCTCCGGGATCAACTCCCCTTGAATATGACCTAGGACGGTGGCCGAAGGCGGGTCGTAGAATCCATCCCATCGGATGTTGTGGGAGGCGTCCTTGACGGGGATCTCCAGCACCTTCTCGGCGATGGCCAGCAGCAGACGGGTGTGTTCTTCCTTCTCCTTTGGCGTCAGGTGCTCCTTGAGCGTGAAGGTCGTTCTATTGAAGAAGTCAGCCAGATCCTCCTGGAGGGGCGCCGCCAGCGTCTTCTCCTCCTCGGAGCGTTCCCCTTCCGGCCTCTCGTAGGCCCGGCGCACCTCTTCCGAGAACCGTGCTTTACGTTCCTCGGTCAAACGCTGACGGACCTTGGCCTCGAACATCTCGTGGGACCGGCGCCGTTCGTCCAGGGCGATGGTCCGGGGGTAGTACTCGTTCCGATGGAACATGCTCATGGCCGTGATCACCGGAAGCGTCACCGGGTGGGAGGGAGCGAAGATGGCCTGCACCCGGAAATAGTCTTCCTGGCTGATGGGATCGAACTTGTGGTCGTGGCAGCGGGCGCAGGCCAGGGTCAGGCCCATGAAGGCTGCTCCCGTCATGTCCACCCAATCGGTCAGGCGCTCGTAGCGGAGCTTGGGGGCGTCCAGGGTGGACTCGCCGATGGAAGGTCCGAACCCGTAGAGGCTGGTGCCGACGCGGGCTTCCATGTGAGCCACCTTTTCGGGACGAATGGCGTAGCTGGTGTCGTAGAGGTCCAGGTTGTCTGGCCAAAGCTCGTCGGCCGCGATCTGTTCCTGGATGAAGCGGTCGTACGGCTTGTCTTCGTTGAAGGACTTGATCACGTAGTCCCGGTAGCGCCATGCATTGGGGTAGTACTCGTCCGTCTCGAACCCGCCGCTGTCGGCGTACCGAACCACGTCGAGCCAGTGCCGGGCCCAACGCTCCCCGTAGGCGGGCGACTCCAGCAACTGGTCCACCAGCTTTTCGAACGCCTTGGGAGACTCGTCCCGGAGGAAGGACTCCACTTGTTCCGGGGTGGGCGGCAGTCCGGTCAGGTCGACGTAGACCCTGCGGACCAACTCCGGCCGGGTCGCTTCGGGAGCCGGTTTCAGTCCCTGGGCATGGAGCCGGGCCAGGACGAAGTTGTCGATGGGATTGCTCACCCGGTGGGCTGCCTCGAGGACTTGGGGGGGCTCGGGACGGACCGGCGGGCGAAAGGACCACCAGGCGGGACCGCTGCCGTCATCGCCGGCAGAGTCGGGCCAGGAGGCCCCGGCCTCGATCCACGCCTTGAGGGTCTCCACGTCCCGGTCGGGGAGCCGTTTCTCTCCGGGAGGCATGGCCAGATCGCCCGCGTGGGCGACCGCCTGGTAGAGCAGGCTGGAAGCGGGCCGGCCCGGCTCCACTGCCGGACCGCGGTTGCCGCCGCGCAGCATCCCCTCCCGGGACCGGAGATCCAGGCCCGAGGCGCGGATGGAGCCGTGGCAACTCAGGCATTCATGCTTGAGGATCTCGGAGGCCCGATCGGCAGGGCTGGACGCGGAGGAAGCGGACTGGCCAGTACCGGCGCTGAAGGCAACCATTAAGAGAACGGCCCGAAGGCAGTGTCCTGGCATGGCGGGGAAAGGCTGCGAATCGTTCACCACTCGATCCGATCGAATATCTTTGATCTTAGCATCCCGTGGCAAGAGTCGTCACGGCGTTCGACCGGTTCTGCATCCCGGCGGGAAGGCGGATAGATTGGAGTGCCGCGACGCCAGAGGAAGATCACCAGAGCTTCCCCGGTTCGGCCTGATGGGCCTTGAGGAAACCCCGGACCCTCTGACGCGCCAAGGCATGAGACTGGCCGGTTACCCGCGGCACTGGCTGAAATGCGACTGACGTGGGCAATGGAGCGTGTGCGTCTCGGGAAACTGGAGGAGCTGGCTGTATCAGACAATGACGGGAAACGGTCGGATTCCAGGGTTCATTCTGGACCTGTCCAATTTTTCGTGCTATCCCTGGAAAATCCGTGGTCGCGAACAACACCTTCATCTGCACGTGCCGACTCAAGGTTCCAAGAAATATAGGGAGGGCCGAAAGAAGATAGCGTAGTCTCCCGGACCCATTCCCGAGCGCACCTTCCCCAAATCACCTGTGAACCGTGAATTGCCGCCGCGCTCGTCAATGCCGGAGCGGAGGCAGAGGGCTTTCACCATGGCCGGACATCGACTGACTCATCTGTTGATCATCCCGATTCTCGTCGTTGCCGCGCACGGTTTCGCTCCGGCGCAAACCTCGGCGTGCGCCGGTCACACGATTTCCGCCGGGGCGGTGCGGACATACGAGGACGTGGAGGCGTTCGTCAAGTGCGCCTACGAGTTCGTCCAGGAAGTGGGGTTTGAAGAGGCGCGAAGGGCCTTCCACGAAGACGAACGTTGGTATCAAGGAACCAACTATCCGGACGATTGAAAACTGCGGGCGAGAGGGTCCGCGGGACGGCTTGCGCGAGGTCATCACTCGCGAAGGCATCTTCGCGATGAATCGTGATCGTATCGTCGCCAGTGCCGCTGAAGGGAGACGCGTACACGTGGCAGACCTGCCCTATTCTCCGATAACAGCCCGGCGGACAACGGCTGGATTCGTCCTTCCCGAACCTGTCGCAACCCTCGACGTCGTGATGGACGATGGCGCGCCGATTCGCGTCGTGCGCCACGGCAACCCGTCAGGGCCGCGTGTCGTGCTGAGCCACGGCAATGGCTTCGCGAGCGATTCCTACTTCCCATTCTGGCGACATATGCTTGAGCGGTTCGACCTTGCGCTGTACGACGTCCGCAACTGTGGGCGCAACCCCTTTCACGCGGGCGAGGCTCACGACTATCCTCACTTCGCGCACGACATGGCGCAGGTGCACGGCGCGATTGCGGAAGAATGGGGCGAGAAGACCACGATCGGAGTCTTCCATTCGATGACGGCGATCGCAGCCCTGATAGCGATCATCGGCGGCGTCTGGCACTGGGACGCGCTGGTATTGTTCGACCCGCCGGTGGTCCCGCCTGAGGGTGACCCGCGGCGCGGCCCACTGATGTCCGGGGGCGAAACGCTGCGCGACGCCGCCCTGGTCCGCCAGAACCGGTTCCGGGACCCAGAGGAACTTGCCGACGTTTTCCGTTGGCTGCACCGGTTCCATCGCCTGCGGCCGGGAGTGGCGGAACTCAATGCACGCTCGGTGCTGCATTTCGATCGCGCCAGCGGAGAATGGCTGCTCCGTTGCCCTGGAACAGTCGAGGCGGATCTCTATACCGACGTCGCCGAACTGGATATATGGCGGCAGCCCAACCCGGCGGGGCGCCCGTTCTTGATCGTCGGTTCCGACCCGGTGTCGGAGGACGCGCCGAAGACTGCGCCATGTTGCAAGTTATTCTGCGAGACATTCGGCATCGAATACGCCTTTGTGCCCGATACGAGCCACCTCCTGCAACTCGAGGAGCCTGAGCAGTGCTTCGCCCTGTTCGACGCTTTCCTCGCCGACAACGAGGTCGCCACATGAAAGAGTCGCGCAATTACCGGACGCAAAAATCAACGCGTCTGGCGTGCGACGCTGGCAAGTTCATCCACCAGTTTCTCATCACTGACACGGTATTCGTTTTTAGCTGCATTTCAGTGCATTAACATACTGTAAGTGGTTCACAGAAATTATGGGAACAGTCCGGCGGACTGTGCTGCTCCTCGGTCACATACTCCCGGAATGCTCCCTCAGAGCGCCTTGTCCGGCGGGCGCAGCCCCGGTCTCGGTGCTCGCGGGACTCTTGCCGCAGGATGCGAACAGCCGTCGGCGACTCTTGTCATGGAGCTGAGTTCGCGGTGCCCGCGCGAGAATTCAGGGACCATTTCAGGCGCTCCCGGTAGATCTTCTCCGCTTCCGCCAACTGCCCCAGGACCTCGCGCTGCTGGTGGAGGCTCTCGAAGGAGCCGCCGGCGAGAGAGGTCCGGCGCATCTCCCGGAACCTCTCCAGGAAGAATTCGAGGGCTTCGGGTTCGGCGTAGGGCCGGCCTCCCACCGTGAGGTAGACCGGCGTGGTGTGGGCGAAGAGTTCGGGATTGTTGACCACCAACGGATGAGGTTTTCCCCAAATCCGGGCGGCCATCCAGCCGCTGGACGGAACCCGGATCGTCCCCCGATGATTCAGTTTGTAGCCGTCTTGCAGGGGGATCTCCTGCAGGACCTCGCTGTTGAAGAGGATCTCCACCTTCTCCATGGGGACCTGGGAATGAGCCTCCACCTCCAATTCCACCGGACCGGGCTCGTCCAGGGCGATCTCGCTTCCGGGGAGCCGGCCCTGGACCCGGAAATAAAGAAAGGGTCCGTTGCTGACGAACGTCCTCCCCTGCTGCAGCGCGCGAACCCAGCCCTCGTAAGAAAGCTTGTCCCCCGTGTAGGCGTAAACTCGATCCCCGCCCAGGACCTTGTGGCGGCGGACGTTGTTGAAGGAGTCGGTGCCGGCCACGGCGCTCAGGCGCCAGCCGCAATTCAGCAGCAGGCGGTAGAGAGCGTTGGAGCCCTGCGTGTTGGACAAGCCCAGGATCTCCATGCCGTCGACGGCCCCCAGCGCGGCGTCCACCGGGATCCAGCGTTGCCGGCCCAGGGAAGGATGGACGTAGAAGACGGCCGCCCCTTCCTTGCGGACCTCCCTGACGGCGGTGGCGTTGGAGGGGTAGTCGAACGGGTAGAAGCTGGCGGGAAACCCGTTGTAGGGGGGCTCCAGAAAACGCTTCAGGTTCAGCACGCCGATGTGGCCGTAGAGGGCCGGACGGAGCTCCTGGCTCCAGTAGAGGATATGCCGCGGTGTGCTCAGGGGGTGGGGAGCGCCGGTGAAGTGCTGACGGTCGTAGAGGACCGCACCCTGAGAATTGCAGATCAGGAGGTTGGCCACGTTCAGGTCCTCCGCCACCGTCTGGAGGCGGATGTCGACGGGATTGATGACCTGGTCCATGGTCTTGTGGACCAGGTTGGGGTGTATGTGGATGTCTCCCGAGTACCAGCCGCGGGCGGCCGCGTCGTGGAAGCGCTCCAGACGAAACTCCAGTGAGCGGGGGCCGGAGGGCTGCAGGTCGACGACCCGTTCCTGGTAGCGGTGCTCGAATCCCCTCGCGACGCGGATTCGGGTCTTTCCCGCCGGCAGCACTAGGCGGCTGACTCCCCGCGTGTGAAAGTAGGCGCCCGCCCGAATCGGAGTGTAGCGGAGATAGGTTCCCGAGGGGGCCCGTCCCAGGCCGTCGGACCCCACCACCTCCACGCGGGCCGGGACGTGCCGGCCGGACTCGTCCAAGACCCGGATCTGGAGACGACAGGCGGGGCTCCAGGCCAGGGGAAGACTCACCCGACGAAGATGGCGTCCGGAACGGACTTGGAGATCCAGGTTCTCTCCTTCCTCTCCCCAGACCCGGACGATGACGGGATGGACTTCCCGGGGAGCCAACCGGACTCGCTGAGGCCGGAAATACAACGGCCCCTCCGCCGGTTCCAGGCTCACGTCCTGCTGGACTTGGGATCCGTTCTGAACCAGGATCAACGCCCGATTCTCCAGCCCCCGGGTGAACTGCAAGGGGGACGGCCGGACCCGGACCACCGGCGGGGTCACCTCGATCTTGAGGAGTTCCGGGGAAGAGAGGTTCCAGAGACCGGCGCCGATTTGAGTCCTCACGTTCGCAGCGGCCAAGACGGCCTGGTCGCCGTAGACGTTCCTCTGGAGGAGGGTGAGAGGCCGGACCTGCCCGTAGACGGCGAAGGCCGCCTCCCGGTTCGCCCGCTGGTTCAGGAGCATTGCCGAGAAGAACTCGACGAAGTGCCGGTGGCCGGGGTTCCGCATCTGCAGGCCGTCGAGGGTGTCTTCGGTCAGGCCGTAAGGATTGAAGAACGGCTCTCCCGACTGACCCGGAAGACTCGCCGACAGAAGGACCGCCAGAACGGCAACTGCACCCCACGACTGTCGATTCAAAGCGTGTTCCCTCTTATTTTAGAGCGGTTGGAAGCTCATTCGGGGAAATAGCTCAGATCCCACTCTCCCAGCTTCCACAGGGGACTGGACGTCGATCGGGGTTCGGGGCGTCCGGCCATGATCCAGGCGGCGATCTCCTCGTGGTGTCCCAGGCGGGCCAGAGTCTCGGAGGCCTGGCCGCCGGCGATGGCGGTGTCCCAGAAGGCCAGGTGCTCGACTCCCAGGGAGTAGAGCTGTCCCGCCTTGTTCCGGTACTGCGTGGCGTCCAGGTTTCGGGGCATCACGTTGAGCGCCAGCCGGCATTTCCCGGCGCGGGCCAGGCGAACCCACCATGTGACGTCGGCGGGGTCTTCCCAGGCGGTCTCGAAGCTGAACAGGCTCCGGGCCGAAGTGTAGGGGATCAGGGTGTCCACCAGGCCCTCCCGAACCCACTGCTCGACATCGATCCCGTAAAGCAGATTCTCCTCGCGGGAGCCGAACAGCCAGGCCGTGACCGGGAACGGCGTGGACCGGCCCTGCTCCGCGGCGGCCTCCGCCAGCTCGGTCTTCAGGTCTTCCATGAAACGGGTGAGAATCCGGCTCTTGTACGCCAGCCAGCGGGGGTCCGTTTCGGGCAGGCGCCGGGGGTCCACGCCGAACTCCTCCTGGAAACCCTCCACCAGCGGCTTTTCGTACTCCAGGAAGGGGGGCTGACGGTTGTAGAGAATCGCGACGCCGTCGATGGGATAGCCGGTCATCTCCCGGATCAGCGAGAGGACGTAGCGGCGAGTTTCGGGAAAGGCAAACGACAGACCGAGGGAGGGCCGCCCGTCGCGGCCCACGCAACGGAGCTCGGGGCGCTGGTCGTAGAGTCCGCCTCGATTGAATTCGTCGAATGGCGGAGGCCAGTAGAAGGGCCGCCACCCGATGCGGTAGCAGGCGTGGAATTCCATGTCCAGTTCGTGAACGAAGTCGGCGGCGACGCGAAAAGGATCGATGCCGCGTTCCACGTAGTCGTCCCAGGCCTCCCGGGCCAGGCGGTCGTAGCGCCTGGGGGGATCCTGGGTCCGGATGCCCCGGCCGTCCCAGACCCGCCCGATGCCGGTCAGGTAGTTGCAGATGTCTCCGTGGGCGCCATCCCAGTAGATGCGTCCGAAATCGGTGTTCCGGTAGGGTTCCAGTTGGGCCTGGATGGCCGTCTCTTCGGACCGGCCTCCCGGCATTCGGTATCCCCGGTCTCCGTCGAACCAGGAGTCGTTGTAGGCGAACAGCCGGCGATGGGCCGCGTCGGACCGGTCGAGTTCCAGGTCTTGCACCTCTTCGCTGGTCAGTGGGACCAGCTTGATGTAGGCGAGCCAGACCTTGCCGCTGATGTTTCCGAAGGCCTGTTCGTCGGGCACCGCCCGCTGGCACGGTTGCCGGAACGCCAGGGTCTGGCCCGTCAGGTCGGCGGTCTTCCAGAAGACGTCCTGGATTCTGGGGCCCTGTCTCTGATCGTCGGCCGGAACGCCCCAGGCGCGTTCGCTGGGGACGGGAAGATAGACGAGCGAGAATGCCGGATCACCGCTGAGGCGGGCGAAGACCCGTTGCGCCTCATAGGGCCGCCACGCGTTGTTGAAGAGGCCGACATAGACGTCGTGCCACCCCTGGACCTCCAGCGGATAGGTGATCTCGGCCGCTTCCGTCTCCTCGCCGGCGAAAAGCAGCGTTCCCGCGGCCTTGTCGGTCTCGAAGTCCAGCATTCTCCAGGCGAATCGGCGAGCCGTCCGGCTGAGGGCGCTCGCCGGCTGGCAGCGGTCCAGATCGGCCAGGTAGATGGGTTCGTTCTGTCTCCGGAATCGATTGAGCATCCAATAATATAATGACAGATACCATGAATCGGCAAAAAGAGGGAAAGTGGCAGGATCGTGATTTCTGCGGCGCTTCGTAAGGAGCCTGGTGTGTCCGGACAGCGCCAGGGCATCTTCTTCGAAACTCTCGGCTCGGAGGTGATTGTGACAACGAAGATGCGGGCGCTGAGACGGGCACAGCGACGGCTCGCCAGAATCGTTCCGGCGGGATCCAAACTCATTTCGAAAGAACTGATCGAGGATCGTCGCGCGGAGGCTCGAAGAGAATGCGAAGATGCCCAGAACCGTTCTTGATGCCTCGGCCGTTCGCGCCGTATTTTTTCGCGAGTCCGGTGCGGACTTGATTTAGACGCATTTGAACCGGCCAGACCGGCTTGTATAGTGGACGGCGCCACCATGATCCTGCCCCTCGCACACACCTTCCATCTGGACGAAGGGGCCGTCTTCCGCTGGCGCTTCGCGGGGCTGGTCCTGGGGGGCCTGCTCCTGGTGGCCTACTGGCAGGAGTGGATCGTTTCGCCCTTCCCCTGGGACCTGGGCATCGTCCTGACCTTCCTCTACGGGTACAGCACCTTCCACCGGGCATTCCAGGACGTGATCTCCCGGCGGATCAGCGCCGATCAGGCGGTGACTCTGGCGGCTCTGGCCGCCCTCTACGTGGGCGAGTACCTGGCCGCCGCCGAGGTGGTCTACATCATGCTCGTCGGGGAGACGTTGGAGGCCTACGCCTCTCAGAGGTTCCACACCGACCTGACCCGGCTTCTCTCGCTGTTGCCCCGGGAGGCCCACCGCTGGGGCGACGACGGCGAGGAGCGGGTGGAGCTGGGAGAGCTCCGGCCGGAGGACCGGGTGGTGGTCTATCCCGGCGAGCGGGTCCCGGTGGACGGCGTCATCGTGGAGGGGGAATCGCTCCTGGACGAGAGCTCCATCACGGGAGAGTCGGTGCCCCGGGAGCGGTCGGTCCGCGACCAGGTCTACGCCGGCAGCGTGAACCAGACCGCCCGGCTCCTGGTCCGCGCCCGCCAGGTGGGCGAAACCACGGTGTTGAACCGGATCGTGGATCTGGTGCGCCAGGCCCGGGAGAGCAAGGCTCCCATCCAGCGGACGGCGGACCGCTACGCCCAATGGTTCCTGCCCCTGGTGCTGGGAATCGCGGTCCTCTGCTACGTGGTGACGGGGGACTGGATGCGCTCCGTGGCGATCCTCATCGTGGCCTGTCCCTGCGCCATGGTCCTGGCTACGCCGGCGGCGGTCCTGGCCACCATCAGCTCCCTGGCCCGGAAAGGGATCGTCGTTCGGGGCGGGGTCCAGATCGAGGAGCTCTCCAAGATCGACTGCTTCGCCTTCGACAAGACCGGCACCCTCACCCGGGGCCGGCCCGAGCTGGTCCGGGTGATCCCCTTCGGAGAATTTCGGCCCGACGCGATCCTGGGTTGGGCGGCCTCCCTGGAGTTCTTTTCCGAGCATCTGCTGGCCAAGGCGATTCGCGAGGCGGCCGGGAGCCGGGGCCTCGACGTCTCACCCGGGGAGTCGGTCCAAAGGCATGCGGGTCTGGGTCTGAAGGGGACGGTGCCTTCCACCGGCGATGAGGCGGGTCCCACCGTACTGGTCGGCAGCGCGCGATTCCTGGAACAGCAGGGAGTCACCCTCTCCAAGCCGGAGCAGGAAGTCCTGGATCAAGCCGCGTCCGAAGGAGGCATCGCCGTCCTGGTCGGGTGGGAAGAGCAGGCCGCGGGAGTCCTCCTCCTGCAGGATCAGCCCCGGCAGGAGGCGAGCCGGGCGGTGGCCGAGCTGCGCCAATTGGGGATCCGGAAGTCCCTGCTCTTGACGGGAGACAACGAAAAGGCGGCCCTTCGGGTGGCCCGGGAGGTGGGGCTCGCCCAGGTGCACGCCGGGCTGCTCCCGGAGGAGAAGCTGGCCCACCTGGAGGAGCTCAAGCTCCAAGGCCTCCGGGTGGCCATGGTGGGAGACGGCGTCAACGATTCGCCGTCCCTGGCCGCCGCTCACGTGGGCATCGCCATGGGGGACACGGGGACCGATATCGCCGCCGAAGCGTCGGGCGTGGTGCTGGTCGGGGATGGGGGGCTCGACCGCCTGAAGCCGTTGATCCGCATGAGCCGGCGCGCCGTCAAGACCATTCACGACAACATCTTCTGGTTCGGCCTGGTCTTCAACCTGGCCGCGGTCATGGCCGCCTTCTGGGGGTACCTGAGCGCCGTGGGTGCCGCCGTCGTCCACCAGGGATCCTCCTTCCTGGTCCTGATGAATTCCCTCAAGCTGTTGGATCGCCGGCCGTCGGAGCTTCTTCCCCACGGGCTTCGCCACCGGCTGCACCACCTGGGCCACCGGTACCGCCATTTCCGCCACGACCTCCACCATCTCCAGCACGATGCCCTCCATTGGCTGCACCATCGGAATCCGGCCCATCTTTTCCGGCACTTTCTCCACTGGGCGGGCCATCGCAAGGGGTCCCTGCTGCGGTGGGCCGGGGCGGCGGCCGTCCTGGTGTACCTGCTCTCCGGGGTCCGGATGCTGGCGCCGGAGGAGGTGGGAGTGGTCCAGCGCCTGGGCCGGCTGGTCGAGGGTTCGCTGGGTCCTGGCCTTCACTACGTGGCGCCCTGGCCCGTGGAGACCCTCCACCGCCTCCGGCCCGCACAGGTCCGCACCGTGGAGCTGGGCTTCCGGATTTCCGACTCGGTGGCCGAGGCCGAAGGGGGGCCAGCCGCCTACGAGTGGAACATTCAGCATCGCCAGGGACGCTATCTGCGGAGGGAAGACGAGGCGCTCATGCTCACGGGAGACGAGTACCTGGTGGAGGTGAACGCGGTCGTCCACTACACCCTCGCCGACTTCCACCAGTATCTCTTCGCCAGTTCGAACCTGGAATCCACCTTGCAGTTCCTGTGCGAGAGCGCCTTGCGCCAGGTGGCGGCCACCATGGAGCTGGACCGGATTCTGGCTCTCGACCGGCGCGCCATCGAGAGCGCGGCGATGGAGATGGTGCGATCGGAGGCGGACCGCCTGGGCTTGGGAGTTCGAGTCCAGGCGTTCCAGCTCCTGGACGTGCATCCGGCGCTGGAGGTGGTGGGGGCGTTCCGGGACGTGGCCAGCGCCCTGGAGCAGAAGAGCCGCATGATCAACGAGGCGCATGCCTACGCCAACGAGCGGGTGCCCATCGCGGCGGGCGAGGCCCAGGGCAGGCAGATCCAGGCTGGGGCCTATGCGGTCTCCCGGGTCCGGCGTTCCGAGGGGGAATCCCGCCGCTTCGAACTGCGTTACGGCGCTTATCGCCAGTCTCCCGAGACGACCCGGGTCCGTGTCTACCTGGAGGCTGTCGAGGCGGGTCTGGCGGGCAAAAAGAAGTACATCCTGGACCAGGGCTCGGGACGCCGGAAGATGCTGCTGTTCCGTAACTCGGTGTTCAACTTGGGAGACCTGGAGAAGGCGGTCTCCTCCAGCGGGAGATGACTCGGAGATGCACTACCCAGTGAAGGCGCCCGCGGAGGGTGAGAAAAAACGGCAGATGATCCGAACCGGAAAGGTGATCCGAAACAAGGCCTTCTGGATCGTGGTCCTGTTGATTCTGGCGTACCGGAGCCTGTTCACGGTGAACGAGGAAGAGATGGTCCTGGTCACCCAGTTCGGCCGCCCCGTCGCCGAGTACAAGGAGGCGGGACTCCGTTTCAAGTGGTTTTTCCAGGGGCTCACGCGCATCGACAAGCGGTTGCATCTCTACAATCCCCGGCCGTCCGAGTATCTGACCCGGGACAAGAAGAATCTCCTGGTGGAGACCTACGTGATCTGGCAGGTCCAGGAGCCGCTCCAATACCTGCGCACGGTCGGGGATCGCTCCGGGGCCGAGATGCGCTTGCACGACATCGTGTGGTCGTCGGTCTCCGCCGATCTGGGCCGGACCGAGCTTTCCGAGCTGGTGGCCACGGACCCGGAACAGGTTCGCCTGGAGCCGGTGATGGAGAAGCTCACGCGCGAGTGCGATGAGATCTCCCGCCAACGGTACGGAATTCGGATCGCGTCCGTGGACGTGAAGCGGATCAATCTGCCCACCCAGAACCGCGAGAGCGTCTACGCCCGGATGCGGGCGGAACGGGACCGCATCGCCAAGAAATACCGGGCCGAAGGGGAAGAGGAGGCCCGCAAGATCCGGGCCGAGGCGGACCGCCAGGCCGAGGCGCTGCTTTCGGCGGCCTACAAGCAGACGGAGATCATCCGGGGCGAGGCGGACGCCCAGGCCGCCCGGATCTACGGAAGGGCCTATTCCCGGGACCCCGAGTTCTACCAGATGGTAAGGACGCTGGAAGCGTACCAGCGAATCCTGGACGACAAGACCACCGCCGTCCTCTCGGCCGACTCGGAGTTGCTCAAGCTGCTGACCGAGGGGCGCAACGGAAGGTTGGCCCGGTGAGAACCTGGTTGCGACAGAACATCCTGCTGCTGTCGGCACTGTTTCTCGCCCTGTACCTGGCGTCCGGTATCTACTATGTCCCCACCGATCGGCAGGCGGTGAAGTTGCGGTTGGGCCGGCTGCTTCCGGAGCGGATCCAACCAGGCCTCCAGTACGCCTTTCCGTACCCTCTGGAAGAGGTGATCCTGTTGAAGACGAACGAGGCCCAGCGTCTCACCATCGGGGGCACCGATCTGGACCGGGCCTTGGGAGTGCGGGTCCTGACGGAGGACGACTCCCTGTTGAGCGGCGACCAGAACCTGGTCCGGTTCCGGGCCTCCATTCAGTACTACATCCAGGACCCGGGCCGGTATCTGTATCGGTCCCAGGATCTTCCCCGGGTCCTGGAGGCCCTCCTCTATCGTTCCCTCTCTCGAGCCGTGGCGATCCGGGGCGTCGACGACGTGCTCACCACGGGCCGCATCGAGATCCAGAATCGCGTCCGGGAGGATCTGCAGCACGAGGCGGACCGCTTGGCGTTGGGCGTGGCCGTGACCGCCCTGGCCCTGGAACAGGTCCGTCCTCCCGAACAGGTCCGCGATGCCTTCCTGGAGGTGGCCAACGCCAGGGAGGACCGGAACCGGATCGTGCAGGAGGCCCGGGGATACTCCAGCGAATTGTTGCCTCGAACCCGGGGCCAGGCCCAGGAAAACCTCCAGCAGGCCCGAATCTACGGCCGGGAGGTGGTGGACCGGGCTCAGGGCGAGTCGCAGCATTTCCTGAGCCTGTGGGGAGAGTACCGGCGCCATCCCACCGTCACCACGGCCCGCCTCTTCCTGGAGGCCATGGAAGAGATCCTGCCCCGCACCCGCAAGGTCATTCTGGACGATGCCGGAAGCCGGCAGGGTCTGGACCTGGATATCTTCGCGGTGGAGGACTGAGGGAAGCCGGCGAGGCGGACCTTCGGGGAGACGGAGATGGAATCCAGAAAATGGTTCTCCGTGCTGGCGATCCTGGGGTGCTTCGTCTATTTCGTCACGCGCGAGACGCCCATCACGGAAACGGAAAGGGAAGAGAATCCGGACGACGTCCTGATCGCCATGGTCCAGGCCATGGAGCGCGGTGACGTGGAGGCGCTCAAGGAGTGCTTCGGCGGAGACCTGAGGCGGCGCCTGGAGGACCTGTTGGCGCGGGATTCGGCGCCGTGGCTGTCGGAGTGGCTCAGGAGGCGGGGAACCGCCGTCAAGGGTCTGGCCATTCTGGGCCAGGAGGAACTGAGTCCGGATCAGGTCCGGGTCCTGACCGAGACGGTCTACAACGACCGCAACACCCGCCAATCCTTCCTGTTGGAACGGGAGTTCGGATCCTGGAGGGTGACCCAAAGCGATTTCGAGATGGTCAGCGACTGGGAAAACGAATTTGGCAAGTCGATTCGGGATGTGGGTCGTTAGGGATATTGAAGCCAGCCGGACGTCCGGGACGTACTATGGATTGCGACGCGTTCAGATGTGGGCATTTCGCCTCACGTCATGGAACTTTCGACACATCGTGAATGCGACGCTTCGGCCCACGTTCGAATACGTTTGTCGTGCTGCCGGATGCGATCCGCTGAAGAGATATTCCATGCATCCGGGACATCGTAGTTTATAAGTTAATGGCGCCGGCTCCGGTGAAAGGCTACGCGAGATGAATCCCGAAACAAGTCCGTTATTGAGTCATTGCTAGAGTGTCTGTTTCTAAAGTGGTTTCCAATGTCATAGAGATCTAAATAAGCCGTTGTTTCAAGATGTCCTATGGTATCGGCTCCTATTGGGTGTGGGGGACACCAGAGGAACTACGCGAAAGAATCACTAATCGGATAGCTGCAGCAATTGGGGATGGGTCATCAAAGAACTACGATTCGCAATAGTGGGGATAATTTAGAATCATCAGGTTCTACAGTTCTACGAGACGGATCAGAATATAGTTTCGTATATTATTATCGTGCGCGAACTTCTCAAGAAACACTTCGGATTCGACGATTTCCTCCCGCTCCAGGAGGAGATCGTCGCCAGTGTCCTGGAGGGCCGGGACACGTTGGTGCTCATGCCCACGGGCGGGGGCAAGTCCCTGTGCTATCAACTGCCCGCGCTTCGGCTCGACGGCGTGACGCTGGTGGTCTCTCCGTTGATCGCCCTCATGAAGGACCAGGTGGATGCCTTGAGGTCCAACGGCATCCCGGCGGGCTTCATCAACAGCACCTTGACCCGCGGCGAGATCGACCGGGTTCAGAACGAAGTTCGCCGCGGCTCCCTCAAAATCGTGTACGTCGCCCCGGAACGGCTGGCTTTGTCCGGATTCAGGGAGTTCCTGCGTTCCCTCAGTATCAGTCTCGTCGCCGTGGACGAGGCCCACTGCATCTCCGAGTGGGGTCACGACTTCCGGCCCGACTACCGCCGCCTCGGACAACTGCGCCGCGACTTCTCCGGTGTCCCCTTCATTGCGTTGACCGCCACCGCAACCGATCGGGTCCGCCTGGACATCGTCCAACATCTGGGATTGGCCCGGCCGCGGCGGTTCATCGCCAGCTTCAACCGGGCGAACCTCAGTTACACGGTCCGGCCCAAGCAAAGAGCCTACGCGGCACTCCTGGGGCTGCTGGACAAGCACGAGGGAGAGTCCGCGATCGTGTATTGCTTCTCGCGCAAGGGGACGGAGGAGCTCGCAGCCGGTCTGCGGGATGATGGTTACAACGCGCTGCCCTATCACGCGGGACTTGATGGCGAGGTGCGCCGGAAGACGCAGGAGCGGTTCGTCAACGACAAGGTGACCATCATCGTCGCCACCATCGCCTTCGGCATGGGCATCGACAAATCCAACATCCGCCTGGTGGTCCACTACGACCTGCCCAAGTCGGTGGAGAACTACTACCAGGAGACGGGCCGCGCCGGACGCGACGGTCTGGCCAGCGACTGCGTGCTGTTCTTCGCCTTCAGCGACAAGGTGAGACAGGACTACTTCATCGACAAGATCGCGGACGAGATGGAGCGGCGGCGCTCGCGGGACAAGTTGGCGAAGATGGTCGAGTACTGCGATCTGCGGACCTGTCGCAGGGCCTATCTGCTGGGCTACTTCGGTGAATCCTGGGGGCAGCACAATTGTGGAGCCTGCGACGTCTGCCTGACGCCTCGGGAGGAGTTCGATGCCACGGAGATCGCCCAGAAGATCATGTCGGCGGTGGTGCGCACGGGCCAGCGATTCGGCAGCGGCCACGTCATCCGTGTGCTCCGGGGGTCCCGGGCCAGGCGGGTCCTTGAGTTGGGACACGACGGGCTCAGCGTGCATGGCATCGTGAGCGAGTTTTCGGAAGCCGACCTCAGGGATCTGGCCAACCAGTTGGTCGCGAGGGATCTTCTCTGCAACAACGGGCGCGATTACCCGACCCTGGGGATCACGCCGGGCGGTTGGAAGTTCCTGAAGAACCGGGACCGGCTCAGACTTGCAAGCCCGTTGAGGCATGAGGAGAGTCCGCCACCCATGGACCAGGACGGTCCCGACTACGACCGGGTTCTCTTCGAGAGGCTCCGCCGTCTGCGCAATCGGATCGCCGCCCGGCAAAACCTGCCGCCCTACATCGTGTTCAGCGACGCGACGCTTCAGCAGATGGCGCTCTGGATTCCCCAGAAACGCGAGACCCTGTCACGCATCTCCGGCGTGGGCTCCGTGAAGCTGGAACAGTTGGGCCGCGAGTTCCTCGAGGCCATTCGGTCCCACGCCCACGAACACGGTCTGGAGGACCGCACCCCTCAAGAGCAAGCCCGAGCCTATAAGAAGTGGTCTCCGGAAGAAGAAAGGGAACTCGTTCGGAAACATGGCGCGGGATCGAAGATCTCCGATTTGGCTGAGCATTTCGGAAGACGGCCCGGCGCGATTCGGTCCCGCTTGAAGAAACTCGGTCTCTGGAAGCCCGGCGTCCAGGGACGAAATCCGACCTACGATCGGACGGGGCGGCTGTTCCGCCGGGGACTGTCCATCGAGGAGATCGCGCGGCGGCGCGGTCTGACTGAGGGTACGATCGTCAATCACCTGGAGTTTTTGGCCAAGGCCGGAGAGGAATTGGACCTGGAGCGGCACCTGCCGCTGCCGGAGCAGAGGGAGAAGATCGCCGCGGCCTTCCGGGAATTGGGAGGTTTGGATGCGGCCCTGAGACCGGTCAGGGAGATGATTGGAGAGGAGTGTTCCTACGAGGAAATCAGGTTGGTGCGATTATCCTTGCGGCAGCGGGTCCCGTGGCCAACGGACGATGATGGTCGGGAGAAGTTCCGGTCGTCGGCAAGGACTTCCGGGACAGCGGAGATTGGTGAATCGGAGTGAAGGGTTGGCGTCTCGCAATATTGAGCGGCGGCCGAAAGCCCCGCAGGCCGCGCCGCCGGAACTCGAATCGCGGCACCTCTGGTCTGGATGTGGGGCCAACACGAGCCTGGACCTGCTTCCTGCACGTTGGAACTTTGGCCAGCCTGTCGCTGGCCCAGCCCGTTTTCGATCTGCTGTCACGATATCCTCAATTTCTCGTCGCCCACCGTGCGGGAGTCGCCGAAATTTGTCTTCTTGTGCTTGTCCTCTGCCTGGCCGGTCCGGCAGCGGTGGCGGCAATCGAACGGTTGCTGGATCGGAGCGCGGGAGACAGGTTCAGCGTCCGCGGCTCAGGCGCCGCACTGTTTGTGTTTCCGCTCGCACTGCTGGTTCTGAAACGCATCCCGGAGCTGCCGGCATTGCTCCTGGTTGGACTCGCGGCGGTTCTGGCGTGGTTGAGCCGTCTCGCCTACCTTCGCTACCGGTCCCTGCGCCGTTACCTGACCTTTCTCTCGCCCGCAATGCTGGTCGTGCCGGTCCTTTTCCTGACCGGAGCATCGGTCCGGAGGATTGCTGCTCCCGCCGAGCCTCACGGGCCCGCGCTGGCAGACGGCGTGACGGACACCCCCATCATAATGGTCGTCTTCGACGAACTCCCCGTGCAATCTCTCCTGAATCGTCAGGGCGGAATCGACTCTGAACGTTTTCCGAGTTTCGCCGAGCTGGCCGGCCAAGCCACCTGGTACCGGAACGCCGCGACTGTTTCCCACGTGACCCAATACGCAGTGCCTGCCATCCTGACCGGCAACCGCCCGGAAGGAGATCTTGGGATTCTTCCGAATTTGGCCGGGTACCCGAACAATCTGTTCACCTGGCTGCGGGACTCGCACCGGCTCAACGTCTTCGAGTCGGCCACGCATTTCTGTCCCACATGTCCGAGTTCGGCACCGGGCCCCGTCCAAAAAGTGATTCCGCTCCTATTGGATCTCTCAGCAGTCTATCTGCACCTGGTTCTTCCCGAGGATCTCACGTCCCGTTTGCCGGACGTTCGTCACGGCTGGACTTTTCCGAAGGCGAAGAAGTGGTGGAGCGCCCACCCCGTACGCCAATTCGAGGCGTTCCTCGAAGCGCTCCCGGAAGAGGGGAAGCCTGGTCTGAATTTCATTCACGTCCAGACCCCGCATGCGCCTTGGATCTACCTCCCGTCCGGGAAACGCCATATTTCCTCGAGGAAAATGAATTTGTTCCTGGAGTATGAGGTCTGGAGAAGTGACGAGACTCTGGTGACGCTTGCGTTTCAGCGTCACCTGTTGCAGGTCGGTTTTGCGGACCGGCTCCTGGGCCGTCTGCTCCGGAAACTCAGGACGTCCGGTCTTTTCGATCGGAGCCTGATCGTCGTCGTCTCGGATCACGGGGCCAGCTTTCGTCCCGGCGCCAGCAGGAGGCGGATCACGGTGGACAACTTCGAGGACCTTCTGGCCGTGCCTTTAATTATCAAGGTCCCCAACCAGAAGCGGGGCCGGGTGTCGGATCGTGCGACGCTGACCACCGATATCTTTCCCAGCATTGCCGGCATCCTGGGAGTTTCGGCCCCGTGGCCGACCGATGGGGTTCCCGCCGTGAAAACCGGCGGTCCGGAGAACAGGAACCTGGTGTCGGTTGCCGCCGGCATGTTCCAGTTCCCGGGCCATCGAACCACCGTGTGCCTGGAGGGCGCGTCGATCGAAGTGAGCCAGGGCGGTGTCTGGAGTCTGCTGGACGTCGTCGTCGAAAGGGACGGCAAGATGTCCTTCTTCGGTTGGGCCGCCGATATGCGCACCCTGAAACCGGCCGATTCCATCCTGCTGTTCGCCGACGGCGACCTGGTCTATCAGGGGATGAACCGGCACCCGCGGCCCGATGTGGCCGAGTACTACAAGAAGGATGATCTGGAACAGTCCGGGTTCCATCTCAAGTTCGATTCGCAACTCTTCCAGGGGAAACAGCGGGTCCGATGCTTCGCCGTTTTCGGAGACCGAATCTACGAGTTGGCTTATCCACTCCGTTTCCCATGGTCGGTCGAACCGATGTCGGTGCAGGGGGAAACGCACGCCTCCCAACTCGAACAGCCGTGTTCCAACGGCCAGGAGGCGCCGCGGTCTTTTCTCATCGATCGCGCGATCGGACCGGACGAACGTGGGGATTCGGGTCATTCCACTGAATTTCTCGCGGGTTTGCGCGAACTGGCCTGGGAAGCGGGTCCGGACGGCTTGTTCAAATTCGGCCCTTCCGAATCGCTGTTGGGGAAACCACTGAGCCAACTGCAGGTGACCGAACGCGACGGGTTGCGTATCGAGTTGGACCATCCGGACCTCTACGAGACGGTTCGCCTGGACAGCGACTTCATTCCCGCCGCCGTCGAAGGCTGGATCTCGGTGCCGGACGTTGAATTCGTGGCCGTCTCCGTGAACGGAACTCTCCGCACCGTGGCTCCCACGTTCGACGGACCCGACGGCCGGCGGCGTTTCCAGGCGCTGGTCCCGGAGTCCGCCATCCGGAACGGTTCCAATCGGGTCCGGACGTTTGCCGTGGCGCAGACCGAAGAAGGAGTGATGTTGCATACTCCGTTGGAGAATTAACCCGCCGGCCGTTCCCGCATGGCGAGATCGGCTGGCGCCACACTCAGGTAATCGATTGATGTCCACCAAGAAGACTCTGTATCTGGCCAATCCTTACGGTTTTTCCCGGCAGCAGCGTGAAGGTCCGCTGGCGCTCCTGGTGGCCGCGTTGGAGGAGGCGGGCGCCGACGTGTGGGAACCATTCGCCCGCAACAACCAGGTCGACCACGCGAATCCAGGGTGGGCCTACCGGATCGGTCAGGCCGATGTCCGGGACGTGAGGGAGGCAGACGGCTTTTTCGGGGTGGTCAACGGCTGTCCGCCGGACGAGGGAGTCATGGTGGAACTCGGCTTGGCCATCGCCTGGGCAAAACCTGTGTTCCTGTTCCGGGACGACTTCCGCCGGTGCACCGACAGCGAGGTCTATCCTCTCAACCTGATGCTGTTCACGGGTCTCCCGGAGACGGGATGGGAGGCCTACTGGTACACGTCCATCGACGAGATCGCCGATCCCGGCAAGGCGTTGGTCCGGTGGTTGGAGGGAGGGGAACTTCCTCCGTCAGCGGCTGGTTGAGCCGGGTTGGTGGCCGGGCTCCGGTTCCTGGTCGGATATGGAGGCGGAAAATCGGAATACCGAGGAATGTAATTGGGGGGATTGCCGTCCATAAGCGCCAAGTTGATTAAAGGACCGGAAAGTCGAGGCCGCCAAATCCGGTCTATTCGCCGGGAAACCGGAAGCGGGGGTAGGAAAACCCCCGCTCCTCACGCCTTTTTCGCTCCTCGCCGGATCAGAAGATGAGACGGAGTCCCCATTGGACGATCCGTTGAAACGGAGCGGTGCCCATGCCTCCGCTGAAGATGGTCTTGTCCAGGAACTGACCGGTGCCGGGAGTGACGTAGCCGGGAAAGCCGGTGGCATTCGTCGTGGTGTTGAAGACGGATCCGTTGCCCACGATGGTGTTGGGGTGATTGAACGCGTTCCACAGCTCGGCGCGGAACTGTAGTTTCAGCCCTTCTTTGCCCGGCAGCTCCAGGTTTCTGAAGAAGGCGAGATTCCAGACGTTGATCCCGGGTGAGAGGAACGTGCCCCGGCCCATGTTGGTCCGGGCGCCCGTTCCTCCCCGGATGTACCTGGCCCCCGGGTCCCGCGCGACGTAACCCACCACGTTCGACGGACCGCCGCACAGGGCCGCGCTCGCCGCGATTCCGATTCCGGTCTCCCGGCGGCAGACGAAGTTCACATCCGTGCCGGTGAGGCCCCGGCCCGCGGGATTCTCGATGGCCGTGTCTCCGGCCGTGTCGAAGTCTCCATTCAGGTCCCGGCGGGAGATGATGGTGAGGGGCTGGCCGGACTCGGCCAGGTAGGTCCCGTTGATCTGCCAGCCGCGGACCAACCGGTTCAGAAAACGGTTCCCCAGGTTGACGGCGGGGATGTTCCACAACCAACTGACCGAGAGCTTGTGCCCGTGGTGGAGGCCGGAGAGTCCGCGACCGGAACGCAGGTCCAGATGATCGAATGGCCGGCGGGGATTCATGAAGCTGGTGAACAGGTCGTTCTCTATGAGATCGATGGTTCTGCTCCAGGTGTAGTTGGCGTTGAGCGAGAACCCGTTGGAGAAACGCTTCTGCAACATCAGCGACCCTCCGTGGTACCAGGACTGGCCGTCCGGGGCGAATTCGGTCACGACTCCGGCAAAGCCATAGGGCCACAGCAGGAGGCCGAGACCCAGCGGCGTCCCATCCTGGGCGGTGGAACGCCGGGCACTCAGAAAATCGGCCAGGGTCGGTGCGCCGTGGAAGTTCTGCTCCAGGGCGTCCGACTCCCGGGTGAAGGTGGGAAGGCGGGAGGGGTTGGGGAGTCCTGCGCTCTTCCAGCGTTGGATGGGGAGGTAGATGGCGTGGTTGCCGACGTATCGGGCCTCGATCACGTAGTCGTTGCCCATTTGGTGCTGCAGGGCCAGGGACCAGGTGTAGGTCTCGGGCGACACGTCATTGCGCACGAACACCCCTGTGGCGGCCCGGGCGACGTAGGTATCGGTGAAAGTGGAGGATGGCAGGCTCGTCAACAGCCCGCCGCCGGCCAGAAACCCGATGGTGGAATGCCGGATGTCGGCGCTGAGAGCGTCGCTGCCCGGTGATACCAGGGAGCACCAACCGGGCGAGGGGCTGATGGAGCAGGCGTTGGTTTCGCGATTCTCCGCCTGGAACTGCGGCGGCAGCATCAACAGCGGCAGGTTGCCGAAGATGACGTCGTGAGCCACTCCCGCGCCGCCCCGCAGCGAGGTCTTGCCGTTCCCGAAGAGATCCCAGGCAAAGCCGAACCGGGGCGCCCAGTTGTTGCGGTCCGCCTGCGGCTTGCGAAAGATGAGCGACTCGCCCACGTGGTTCATGAGCGCCGACTGGTGGGCCTGGGGGAGGGAATCGAAGATCTTGGCGCCCAACAGAGGAGAGCCGGGAGCCACCCCGAGCGACCTCAGGAGCTGCGGTGTGAAGACCTCGTCGCGGATGGACTCGATATTCGATAAGGCGTTGAGATCCTGCAGGGCCGTATCCCTGGCCACCTGGGTATATTCGTAGCGGACTCCCAGATCCAGGGTCAGGTGCGGGTGGACCTGCCAGTTGTCCTGGAAATAGCCGAACATCGCCGCCCGGCCCTGGGAGAAGAACCCGCTGCCGACGCCTCGGATCGCCACCACGCTGGGGAACCGGTCGCGGACGAACTCGTCCAGGTCCGCGTAAGTGTATTCGGCCCGTCCCCGCGGCAGGAATGAGCTGCCCGCGATGATGTTCCGGTAGTCCGCTCCCATCTTGAAGGTGTGGGAACCCCTGCTCCAACTGAAGTTCTCACTGAGCTGGTAGACGTTGTCGGTTCCCCATTGAGGGAATCCCCCTTGAGGTCCGATGAACAGGCTGAGGTCGTTGATGTTGTAGTTGCCGAAAGTATCGGTGGGTCCCGGGGCGGGGGGAAGATTCACGGGGAACCCGGTGGCGTTGCGGTTGTAGCCGAGTCGGAGCTCGTTGATCCGGGTCGGGCCGAGGGTGAAGACGTCACTGACCGTGACCCGCTGAGTGTCGGTGAAGACGTCGCTGTTGAATCGAGCCACGGGAAGTTCGCCGGCGGCGACCTGCCGATTGCGGCTGTAGTGGTATCGAGTGCTGATGCGGTGCCGATCCGTCTGATAGTCGCTGCTCACCAGGAAAAGATGGGTTCGGTCGAACTGGGGAGCCGACAGAGACAACACTCCCAGTTCGACGGGGACGAGCCGGCCGGTGGCTTCGTTGAGGACCGTCGCAGTGGAGGTGGCCGCGCCGGCAGGAGGCACGTGGTCCGCGATGATGCCGACGGTCACGGGACTGACACCGCTGCCCGGCTCCGCCGCCAGGTTGCGCAGAGCCGCGAGACCCGTCCGGGTCGGTCCCAGGATCTGGCCCGGAGAGGTCCCGTCCAGAGTGAGGTTCCGGTACTCGTAGGCAGTGAAAACGAACCACCTGTCCTTGAGCAGGGGACCTCCCAACTGGCCCCCGAACCGGTTCCGGTCGTATCGGGGTTTGCGTCCCCCGGGCTGAGTGGCGGCGCGAGTCAAGGTGTCGAGCGAATTCGTATGCCGGTTCTGGTTGAACCACCAGGCCCGGCCATGCCACTCGTTGGTCCCCGACTTGGTGGTGGTGATGAACTGTCCGGCGGTGGAGTGACCGTATTCGGCGCTGAAATGGTTGGTCAGAAGACTGAATTCCTCGACCGCTTCCTGGATGACGGGGGTCAGACTGCCGGTGTTGGTGGGGTCGTTGTTGTCGACTCCGTCGACAACGAAGTTGTTCTGGCGCGGCCGGTTGCCGCCGATGGACCCGCCTTCGCCCACCACGCCCCCGGACTGGGTCGTGGTCCCCGGAGCGTGGATGGCCAGCCCGATGGGATTTCCACCGCTTCCCGCCGGGTCGGCCAGGGGCAGTTCGGTGATCTCCCGGGACCCGAAGGTGCCGCCCGTCAACTGGGAGTCCTTGGTCTGGACCAGGTCGGCGCCGGCCGAGACGGTCACGATCTGGCTGAGCTCTCCCAGTTCCAGCCGGACCTTGACCTCCGAGACCTGGTTGGCCCGGACCGCGATCCCCGGCCGCACGTACTTTTTGAAGCCGGAAAGCTCCACGGTGAGGGTATAGATGGAGACCAGCAGATGGGGGAAATCGTAACCCCCGGCGTCGGAACTGATCTGGGTCCGGGACTCGCCTGTCCGTTCACTCTTCAGAGTGACGGTAGCGCCGGGAATCACCCCGCCGCTCGGGTCCCGGACTTCACCCCGGATGGTCCCTTGGAACCCCTGAGGAAACAGATCGGATGAAGCGAAAAGAAAAACGGCCGGCAGGAGGATCCATAAGCCACTTTTCCGCATGCCGGGACGATTCTTTTGAGCGGGACTCTGTTTGTCAATCGACCGGTGACGACGCGGCGCCGTCGATGATCCGGAAGCTCTCCGTCAGCGTCAGGCGCTGGTCCCCGATCCGGTCGTGAACCTCAACCTTCAGATCGTACTGGTCCGGCCTCAAGTTCCGGACCGGCAAGGCCCGGATCAGCACCACTCTCCGGTCCGAGTACCAGAAGACGGACTCGTCTCCATCCACAACCACCTCGACGACCGGGACGCCCCTCCGGGAGATCCCGTAGGCGATTCTCAGTGACGGCGCCAGGGCCGACTGGTCCAGACCGACGTTGTACAGTTGCAGGTACGCTCCAATGGGGCCGCCGGAGACGAAAATGTTGTCCAGGGCCGGATGGATCCTGACGTCCCCCAGGACGAACCTGCGGTCCGCTTCCGGAGTCCCGCCGACTTGCCGGAGGTCGTGGGACAGGATGAGGGAACTGGCAGCCAGGGCGCCGTCCGGGTAGGAGGGCGGAGCGACAGGGCGGCGAACGATCCCCACCTTGCGGCTCTTGAGATCCTTGACCACCAGGTCGATCCGGTAGCGTCCCCTGTTTTCGAGGGCAACCAGCTTCTGGTAGAGCGATCGCGCGGCCAGGCCGCGGTCCATTTCGCCGGGCAAGTAGGCCGATATCAGCTCGTCCTCGAACTCGGCGACGACCTGCCGGGCGACGCTGGTGACGATCCCGTAGACGGACACTCTGGCCACCAGGGAACCGGCTTCAGGCTCATAGGTCAGGTCCCGGTTGGCGATTTCCACGGTGAATGAGGTCAACGCCCGATCCGGGTCCAGCCTGAAGTGGTCTTGCCGCATCTTGAGGGGGAGGTCACGAAAGCCGACCTTGAGCCGGACCAGTTCCCTCAGTTCCGTCGACTTGATTTCCTTGGGGCGCTGGACTCGGCTGTAGGTCTCGTAGCGATCGAACGGCGAGTCCTTGGCTCGCAAGGTGTCGAAGGAAGGAGGCAGCCGATCCGCCTTCCGGGTCAAGCCTCTCCCCTCCGACCAGGTCAGTCCCGCGCCGGGCACCTGACGCAGGACATCCTTTTCGTCCGGACTCAGGGCCAACCGGTATTCACCGCCTCCCACGGGGTCGACGAACTCGAGTTCCACGTCTTCGCCGACGTCTTCGATCCGGCGGTAACGCCAGATCTCGAAGGGGTGGGTGGAGGTGAATCCGCCGCCTTCGTGAACGGGACGCTGATAGGGCCCGCCGGAGGGGTGGCTCTCGATCTCGTCCGGCGGGCCGTGAAGAATGTAGATCCGGCCCCGGTCGGTCATCCAGCCGGGTTTCCCGCTCCGGAACCACTGGTTGGCGTAGGCGATCCGCCGGTAATGCTCTTCCTTGTACTCGCAGACGGCGGTGCCGGGGTCCGGATCACGGCGCCTCCAGAAACGCTCGATAAACCTCTCCCGCTCCAGGTCCGTGGTCAGGCTCTGGAAGACGGTTTTTTCTTCCGGGGTGATGATGTAGGCGACGTCTTCGTTGAGCCACTTTCCGAAGTAGTCCCGGATCTCCTGCTGGCCGCCGCCGAACAGGACCGCGCCGGTCTTCGATGGATGGGGAAACGCCGTTGCTCCGCCCGGCGCGCCGGAAGAGGACAAGAGCGCCAAGAGGAGGCAGAAGCAAACAGGACGCCCGCTGGCCATGAGAGAGGCTTGGATTACCGGCGCGTGACCCAGATCGCCGAAGACCAGGCCATCATCTCGTCTTCCTGGATCACTCTCACGTAGTAGTAGCTGGTTCCCGGTCTGGAGTCCTGGTCCAGGTAGGTCACCTCGGCCTCCCGCTGGTGGGGCCGGGTCTGGTAGACGAATGTGTTGTCCTTGACCACGTCGATCTGGCGGATGGGTCCGGTCCCGATGGCCTTGATTTCCAGCTTCGGGGTTTCGGTGACGGTGGTCTCGTCCCCCATGAAGGCGTCGCCGATCCGAAAGTCGATGACGATGTTGTCGGTGGAGGCCAGGGTGTGGCGCTGTTTCAGGCCCTGGAAGATCCCTTCCCGAGTGAACTCGGTGGCCCAGACGCCCGCGTAGGACATGTGGGTGGATTCGTGGTCGGAACTGGCGATGACGCCGATGCGGTGTCCGCGGGCCAGGGCGTCCCACAACATGTGGGGTCCTTCGGGCCGGTTTCCCAGGGGGCCCCGGCTCTCTTCGGGGAGGGCGTCCGAATGCTCGTAGGAGCGGCGGAAGCCCTGGTACATTTCCAGCACCGGCTGGCTCACCGGGTCATGCCATTTCCAGCTCACCCGCGGTCCCAGCGGAGAGTGGGGAATGGAGATGCCGTCGGTCCCCTTGAGCCTTTCCCAGAGGCCCAGCGGAATGTTGTCCGAAGGGATGCCCACGTCGCCGGGAATCAGCTCGCCGCGCCGCTCGGGCCAGATCAGATTGCGGTGTCCCCCCGGATATTCCATGCTCCGCTCGTATCCGAACAGGGACACGAAGCGGCCCGGAAACAGGTACATGTCCGCCACCTTCTGGGTCCGCCACCAGCCATACTCGCCCAGCGCGTCCTCCTTTCCGGCTTTCCTCTCCCCGCCCGCCACCATGTTGTAGGTCTGGTTGTGGTCCGTGGTGGCCATGAAATCCAGCTCTGCCCCGTCCAGTGCGTAGCGGTACTGGCCCGAGATGGAGAGGTCGGTCCAACCGTGCCCCACGATGTCGGTGTGGCGGTGCAGGTCTCCGTAGTAGAGGCGATAGGTCTTTCCTCCCACCGTGGTCTCGTAGAGCTTGTTGGGCGTGGGGACATACCGGGTCTCGGGCGCCGGAGGCGGAAGCGGCCGCAGGTCCCCGGACTCGCCGGTGGCCGGCGGCGCGGCCAGGCGCGAGGACCAGAGGTCCCACTGTCCCAGGCGCCGGTTTCCGCCCGCCCGGTAGTCGGTCGGATAGAGCACCCAGACGCTTCCGTCCGGGTGCGCGGCCGCGGGAAACTCCTGGGTCAAGCGGCCGCTGCTGAAGGCCAGCTCCCGGGGCCTGGACCACTGTTCCCCATTGAAATGGACGGCGTACACGTTCCAGACCTCGTCCGGGTACATGCGGCTGGTCCATTGGCGGAAGATGAGCCAGAGGTTGCCGTTTCGCCCCATCAGGAGCCGCGGCTGTTCCTGGAAGTTGAGAGGCAGGTCCAGGAAGCGGCTTCCGGGGGGCTGTCCCATCCGGTGCCAGCTCCCCTGGCTGCGGCAACGAATCCGAATCTTGCGGTCGGAATGGAGCAGGGTCGCCGCGAAGTTGCTTTCCTGGGCGTAGTCCTTGCCCCACTCGGGACCCGATTCTTCCCAGGCGACCCAGAGCCGGTCCCGGGAGTCGAAAACAACCGACGCGTTGGCTTCGAAATAGCGTGTGGCCGAGACCGGTTCCACTTTCCCCGGACGGCCCCGGGGTCCGATGGTCCTCAGATAGATGTCGTAGTCGCCGTTCCGGTAGGTGTCCCAGACGATGGCGGCCCCGCCCGAAGAGTCGACGGCCACGGACGGGTGCCAGTCGGTCCCGGGATGCTCGGTGACGCGGATCTCGTTGGGCAGGCGGCCGAAATCGGCAATGGAGAGGGCGTAGATGTCGGAGTTTCCCTCCCTCAACCCCTGCCAGACCAGCCAGTTCCTTCCCCGGCCGTCGGAAGCGGTCACCGGGTTGATGTCGTTGCCCGGATGCCGCGTCAGTTGAATGGGATTTCCGAGCGACGGTTTCACTTGGCGGGCCCAGAGGTCGAACTGGTCTTCCGCCAGTTGGTTGTAGATGATCCAGAGGCTGTCGTCCGGTCCATCGGTGATCAGGACCGTCCCGTAGATGGGGTCCCCGCCTGCCGGGGGGATTCGGCGGGGCGGCCCCCATCCGGTCGGTCCCAGAGTGCTGGTGTAGAAGTGATCGGCTCCGTCCTGGTATTGGATCCAGGCCGCGTGAATTCGACCGTCCGGACCGGCGGCGACGGAAGGATAGTCCTCTTCACCCGATGAGCGGGAAACCGGGAGGGCCGCCGGGGATCTCTCCACCGAGGCGGCGCCGTCCAGAAACGATACCGGCTCCGTGTCCGGAAGCTGGTCCAGATCGACCTGGAAATCTCCCTGCAGCGTGTTCACGTCCAGCCGGGCTCCGGGAAGCGAGTCCAGTTGCAGCCAGACGCCCACGGGGCGGGTGAGCTTGAATCCATAGCGGGGCCGTGAGTTCCCGAGTCCCTTGACGGTCCAGCTCGAGTCCACGTCGGGACGCTTGGTCACGGCCCTCCAGGCGATCTTGGGTTCCTGGACCACCTCGGACCGCTCCTCGTCGAAGTTCCAGCCCTGGATCCGGTGGAAATCGCCCCGGTTCAGGTGGGCGATTCCGTTCCAGTCCCGGATTTCCGTGTCCTTCAGGCCCAGTGAGACTTTCACCGTGAGGGGCAGTTGCGAAGGTTCGAAGGGGGTCGCCGGAGACGAGGCCTGCGCCGGATTCCCCGTGGACGGGAGCCAATGGGATCCGAAACGGATCGCTACGGCCGCCGCCAGAGCCAGAATGAGCACAGCCGAGAGGCGTCGAGGCATGGGAAGATCGCGCGAACGAGGCTATTCGGTCGCCACGGACGGTGTCAAGACGGCGCAATGCCCTGCATGGTTTGTTGCGGATGGTTTCGAAGCCGCTACCACGAAGTTTTCTTCTAAATCCTTCCCTCAAGATTCATGGATTTCGCCACATAGTCGTTTAAATTGACAGGACCTGAACCAGTCAGTAGGTTCCACTGGAGGCAACATGAGCGTCGAATTGATCAGTGTCTTGGTGGCGATGGTAGCGATCGGGGTCGCTTTGTCCGGGCTGATCCTGGCCACCAACCGGGGTCTGCGCCAGGACATGGCCCGAATGGAAAACCGTTTGGATGGCAGGATCGATGCCTTGGCCAGGAGGATCGACGCCCTGGAATCTCGCTTCGATGAGTTTCAATCGCAGATGGACCGTCGGATTGCCTCGGTGCGCGAGCGCATAGCGCACCTGGAGGGGCTTCTGAAGGGACTTCAAGAAACCATCGTCAGACGTTCAACCGCGGGTTAAAGGGAACAGAGAGACCGGGAGAAGAGACGAGGCAGATGTGGTTTCGGGCCTGTTCCCCGGTTCTCCTTATTTTGTTGCCCGCTTCGATCCTTGGGGCAGTGCAGTCGCCGCCCGGCCCTGACTTCAATCGAGATATCCTGCCCATCTTCCAGCGCGAGTGCGTGGGTTGCCACAGCTCGGCTCTGAAGATGGGCGGACTGGTCCTGGAGAGCTACCAGGACTTGATGAAGGGGGGCGGGAAGGGAACCCCGCTGGTGGCGGGTCACGCCGATCAGAGCCTCCTGGTGAGGATGCTGGAGGGAACGGCCGAGCCCAGAATGCCCCTCAACGGCCAGTTGCCGGCGGAACAGATCCGGTTGGTGAGAGCCTGGATCGACGCCAGCGCCCGGCCTCCCGAAACCAGGGCGGCGGCCGACCACGAGGTTCCCATCCCGGAGATCCGTCCCCGTGTTCAGGTGGAGCCGCCGCTTGCGGCCCTCGCTTTCCATCCCCGGGAGAAGTGGCTGGCGCGGGGAGGGTTCCGGAAGGTCGAGTTGATCGACCTGGTGGAGAATCGGACCCTTCACAGCCTCGAAGGTCCCCGGGACCTGGTGCGAAGCCTCAGCTTCAGCCCCGACGGCAAGCTGCTGGCGGCGGGAGGCGGGGCTCCGGCGCGGCAAGGGGAGATACGGGTCTGGAGCCTGGACGGCGCCGTGCTCCTGATGGACATGAAGGGGCACTCCGACTGTGTCTATGGGTTGGATTTCAGTCCCGACGGCCGGCTTCTGGCCAGCTCCAGCTACGATCGCGTGATCCGGCTTTGGGATGTCCAAACCGGAGCCGATATCGGTGTCCTGGAGGAGCACAACGGCCCCGTCTACTCCATCGCTTTCCTGCCTTCGGGAAAGGAAATCGTATCCGCTTCGGCGGATGGCACGGTGAAGGTCTGGGATGTCGCCTCCCGCCGGCGCCTCGTCACCCTGACCGGAGCCGAGGGCCCCCTCTACAGCGTCGCCGTCCATCCGGAGGGCGGCCGGTTTGCGACTGCCGGTGGCGACGGGACCATCCGGGTCTGGGTCCGGGAAGGGGAAGAGTGGCAGGTGGGACGCTCCGTCGTAGCGCATCGGAGCGGGACGGAGCACATCGTCTATTCCACGGACGGCCGGAGGATCGTCACCGGCGGAGCGGACCGGGTGGTCAAGATCTGGGACTCGACACCGCTGTCGCGCGTCGGGACCCGGGACCCGGAACCCGACACCATCCTGGCCCTGGCCGTGTCCGGCGACGGAAGCCTCGCTCTGGGCCGTTATGACGGGGCCCTGAGGCTCGTCGCCGACGCTGTGGAATAGGAGTCTGCGCGGCAGAAATGATCGTAGCGAGAAAGTGGAGAATCGAGGCCAGATTTTCACGATTTAGAGGTGCATAGTTGTTCTATTCGCCGAGAAATCGGGGAAATATGGACCGATTCTCCGCTTTCGCAGTAGATTAATTTCTGCCGCGCAG
>JAJDTT010000179.1 GCA_022827025.1 Acidobacteriota bacterium | reverse complement strand
GGCACCGGAACCGGCAAGACCCTGGCCTACCTGGTTCCGGCCATCGCCAGCCGCCGCAAGACCATCATCTCCACGGCGACACGCAATCTTCAAGAACAGCTCTACCTGAAGGACGTCCCCTTCATTCGCCGGCACCTGTTCCCCGGCCTGAAGGCGACCACCATGAAGGGGCGCCGGAACTATCTCTGTCTTCGCAAGCTGGAACGGCAGACCAGGACCCCTTCCCTGTCCCAAGAGTGGCTCCAGTCCCGGCAAGCCGTGTCGGAGTGGGCCCTGGAGACCGAAACCGGAGATCGTTCCGAACTGGAATGGATGTCCGATTCGGATCCCCTATGGCGAGATCTGGACGCGCGCAGCGAGAACTGCACGGGCCAGAAATGCCCGCACTTCGATCGCTGCTTCATCACGCGCATGCGCCAGAAGGCCTTGGAATCGGACGTCATCATCGTCAACCATGCCCTCTTCTTCGCTCATCTGGCCCTGGAAGTCGACGAGCTGGGGAGCATCCTTCCCGACTATTCCACGCTGATCCTGGATGAAGCTCACGCGGTCGAGGAGATCGCCTGCACCCACCTGGGAAAGCGGGTCAGCAGCTACCAGGTGGAGGAGCTGGCCCGGGATCTGGCCGCGTCCTACCCCGACGCCGATTCAATGAGGGCCGTCCGCGACCTGGAGTCCCGCGCCGGGATGTTGTTTTCCGCCCTGCCGGCCGCCGAAGGTACCTGGGGCCTCGACTCGGCGAGAGGAGCCGACGGCGCGCCGGCCGACTTGCGGGAGCCGGCCCTGCCCGCGTACCGCCAGTTGGCGAGGACCTTGTCGAACCTGCACGACGAGTTGAGCCTGCGCGACCCGTCCCACCAGGAACGGGACATGCTCCTGCGCCGGGTGGAGTCGCTGGCGCTTCACCTGGAACGATTCTTCGACCTGGAAGATCGGGAGAGCGTCCACTGGATGCGGCGGCGGGGTCGCGGCACGTTCCTCAACCTGACTCCCATCGAGGTGGCCTCCACCTTGGAGGAGAGGCTCTTTTCCCAGGTCCCGACCGCCATATTGGTCTCCGCAACCCTCACCGCCGACGGAGACTTCTCGTACGTTCGCACCCGCCTGGGACTCGGCGACGCCCGCCAGTTGGTCGCGGAGGGCGAGTTCGACTACTCGAAGCAGTCGCTTCTCTACATTCCCAAGCGTTTCCCGGAGCCGGCTTCACCCGGATACCTGCTCCGGTTGGTCCGGCAACTGGAAGAAATCCTGGACCTGACCCGGGGGCACGCGTTCCTGCTCTTCACCAGCTACCAGCAGCTCAACCGGGTCCACGACCGGCTCAAGGGGCGCCTTCCCTATCCCCTGCTTCGTCAAGGAGACCGTCCGAAATCGCAGTTGCTCCACGAGTTCCGGCATACTCCCCACGCGGTCCTCTGCGCCACCTCCAGCTTCTGGCAGGGAGTGGACGTCCCCGGAGACGCTCTCAGGGCGGTCCTGATCGACAAACTTCCCTTCCAGGTACCCACCGAACCGGTGGTGGCCGCCCGGCTCAAACGGCTGCAGGAACAGGGGGAAAACTCATTTCTCCGCTACTCGGTTCCGGCGGCCGTCATCGCCCTGCGGCAGGGTCTGGGCCGCCTGATCCGGTCCCGGAAAGACCGCGGGATCGTGGGGGTCTTCGACAGCCGCATTCGCACGCGGCGCTACGGATCGCTCTTCCTCCGCAGCTTGCCAAGCTTTCCCGTCGTCGATAATATTGACCCCATCAGGACCTCAGCCAGTGAGTGGTGGCCCGAGGGCCAGGATCGGCCCGGTCCGGCGACGGGTCAGCCACTAATGAGAAAGGCGGACTCATGAAATACTCCACGATTTCCATCGCTGTCGTGATGCTCCTTCTCATCGCACCGAGCCTGGAAGCTCAGGTGGGACAGTTGGAGGGAACGGTCACGGATGAGGCAGGCAAGCCCATGGAGGGTGTCGAGATCTCGATTCAAAGCCAGAACACCAGCCGGAAGTACAACCTCAAGACCAACAAGAAGGGCAAGTACTACCACGGCGCCATCAACCTTCAGGCCACTTACACGGTGGTGGCCCGCAAGGCGGGCTACCGCACCGAGTACGAGTCGGGCGTTCGCGCCAGTTTCGGCGTCGATGACGGCGGCTTCGACCCCCGGGGCGGCGGCAAGCGGGGCAAGGTCGACTTCACCCTCAAGGAGGGCAAGTCGGGCAAGCTGGCCTTCGAGATGACCAAGGAAGAGCGCGAGCAGTTCATGAAGCAGCAGACTGTGGTCAAGGAGGTTCGCGCCGCCTACAACCGGGGAATCATGGCGTTGAATCTGGGCCAGAACGAGGAAGCCGTCATTGCGTTCCGGGAATGCGTCACCAAGGATCCCAGGAGGCCTGCCATCTGGGCCAATCTGGGGAATGCCTACCTGAATCTGAAGAAACACAAGGAAGCGATTGAATCGTACGAAAAGGCCATCGAGATCGCTCCCAGCAACGCCACCTTCTACCAGAACCTGGGCAACATCTACGCCAACATGGGCGATTCGGCCAATGCGGAGAAATCCTTCAAGAAATCGGCCGAACTCAACGCCGCCGTCGATCCGGCCGCCGCCGCCATCAACTACTACAACATGGGCGTCACCTTCATCAACAAGGGGCAGAACCAGCAGGCGGCAGAAGCCCTCCAGAATGCGGTGACCTCCGATCCCGCACACGCCGAAGCCCACTACCAGCTCGGTATCGTCCTGCTGGGCATGAACAAGCTGGAGGGGGCCATCACGCACCTGGCCGAATACGCCAAGCTCAACCCCAACGGCGAGAACGCGCCGGTGGCCCGCGATCTGGTCAAGCAACTGAAGGGCGGCGAATAAACGCCTCTCCGGGCCGATTGATACCAGCTCCCGGTTGACCCCCCGGTGTATCGGTATACCGAAGGGTCTGCACCCCCACCAGTGACACGGAGGCGTCCGTCTTCGTATTTCCCAAATAAGAGGTGAAGGACCCCGCTTCAGCCGGACGCCGGAGCGGAGAAATAGCCGTCGGCCCTGCGGCAACCCAGATTCGCCAGCGTGGAAAGGGCGGCGACGGCCGCCTTGCGGACTTCATCCGCGCCGGCCTGGGTCATCCCGTACATCGTGTTCAGAACCCTGTCCGGAACCTGATGGGCTCGATGCCAATAGGCGACGGACAACTCGGTGACGGCCTGCGCCTGCCGGTCTGAATCCTCCCGAGCGGCCAGGGTCAACAACTCGCCGACCGCACTCTCGCTTCCCTGCTGAGCCAGCAGGCCCAACGCCGACAGCACGTTCACTTTGCGGTTGTGGGCCGACGGCTCGTCGAGATACCGCATGCCATAGACTTGAAGCAGCAGGGCGACGGCCCTCTCGTGGCCGATCTCGCCCAGAGTGAGGATGACGGCGGCTTCCAGAGAACGGTTCCGGCCTTTGCTGAAAATGAGGGTGTCCTGCAAGACGGCGAACAGCGGGTCGATCGCCGCCGGATCGCCCAACGCACCCAGTGCCAGCGCGGCAAATTCCTTGTCTTGCGCAGACCTGGAATTCAGCAGCTTCAGCAACGGCTCCAGGAATCGCTTGCAACGGGTCACACTGACGTGGGGAAGGATCTTGTACCGCTCGGCTTCGCTGCCGGACCTCAGGATCTCAATGCAGGTCGCGACCAATTGATCGCGATCACCGATATCCTGGCCACGATACATGGTTCAACAGTTCTTGGAGGGGAAGCGTGCCTCGCAAATCCATCGAAGCCGCGGAAACTACGACGGCCCACCGGAGAAATTATGATAACATACGCGCCCCGATGCAGAACAACCCGCGAGTGGCGGCAGCGACGGGCGTCGTCATAGGGTTCATCCTCGGTTTCTTCGCCGCTCGAATTCAGCAAGAAGCCACCGTCTCCGAACCGGCGCCCCAGGCGCAGGAAAGCTCCTCCGCTCTGCCATCCGATCATCCCCCGCCGGAAGTGCTGGAGCAGTTGGCCCGGCTCCAGGAGCACGCCAGGGACCATCCCGAAGACACGGAAGTGCGAATTCGCCTGGGCAATTCGTACTATGACATGAAGCGCTTCGACGCGGCCGCCGCCTGGTACACGGAGGCCCTGGAATTGGATCCCGGCAACGTCAGCGTCCGAACCGATCTGGGAACGTCCCAGCTCTACCAGGGACAGGTGGAATCGGCCATCGAGTCTTATCGGAAGTCCCTGTCGCTCGACCCGAACCATCCCCAGACCCTGCAGAATCTGGGTATTGCCCACTTCGCTACCGGTGAGTTCGAAGCGGCGATCCGGATCTGGCAGAGACTCTTGGCGGCCCACCCCGACTACCCTCAAAAAGAGCAGATCGAGAAACATATCAACAACGCTCGCGAACACCTGAATCAAGAGCAGTCCTGAGGATGGACCGTTGTTGATCCGGATTCTGGTCTTTCTGCTCCTCCTCCTGGTGGTGCGGGCACTCATCGCGCGCCTGTTCGGAACCGGCCGAAAGGCCCCCAGGAAACGCGCCTGGGGCGGTTCCACGAGAGCTCGCGCCACGGTCCGGGGACGGATGGTGAAGTGTCCCCAATGCGGAATCTACGTCGCCACCGACCTGGCGGTCCGTATCCGCAGGAAGAACGTGAACCTCTACTTCTGCTCCGAGGAATGCCGGGACAAGTTCCTGCAGCGAAGCCGGGGCTGAGAGACTCGAACGAATCCAATTCTTGAGGAGAACAACAACTTTGAGAGTAGGGGTCGTTTCCAAACCGCACCGCACCGAGTTCGCCCGGAACCTGGAGGAGATCCTGCAGTGGCTGCGGAAGCAAGGGTGCGAGACGCTGGTGGAAGTGAGCGTCCTGGAGAACTTCGGACTTTCGGGATACCCGGGAGTGAGCCGGGAAGAGATGCCGTCGCAGGTCGACGCCATCATCGTCTTCGGAGGCGACGGCACCATCCTCTCGGTGGCCCGCGCTATCGGTGACAACACCGCGCCCATCCTGGCAGTGAACCTGGGTTCCCTGGGATTCCTCACCGAGGTGACCCTGGACGAGCTGTATGAAGCTCTGGAACGGCTGCTGAAGGGCGAACACCGGATAGACGAGAGACGGCTTCTCGACGCCACCCTCAAGCGCAATGACGGGACCAGCACCAGCTTTCACGCCCTCAACGACGTGGTCATCACCAAGGGCGCCCTGGCCCGAATCATCCAGCTCGACGCCTACATCCACGAGGACTTCATGGCCACCTTCCTGGCCGACGGGCTCATCATCGCCACCCCTACCGGCTCCACGGCCTATTCTCTCGCCGCCGGAGGCCCCATCGTGCTGCCTTCCCTGGCCTGCACCGTGGTGACTCCCATCTGTCCCCATACCCTGACCAATCGTCCTCTGGTCTTTCCTCCGGAAAGCGAGATCCGGATCGTTCTGACGTCGGGCGAAGACGTCATGCTGACCGTCGACGGCCAGCAGGGAGTGGAGCTCGCCGAAGGTGACGAGATCGTGTGCACCAGCTCCCGGCGCCGCATCGAGTTGATCAAACCCCACAACAAGAGCTTCTTCGACGTCTTGCGGGAGAAACTCATGTGGGCCCGGAGGTAGAGAAACATGTCCGCCCCTTCCCGACTGGAAACGCTCCGGAAACTGGTGGCAGGAGGCTCCGGAGATCCCTTCCCCCTTTACGGCCTGGCCATGGAGTACAAACGCCTGGGCAGGATCGAGGAAGCCATCCGGGCCTTCGGCCGCCTGGTGGAACTCCATCCCCAGTACGTCCCTGCCTACTATCAATTCGGCGCGGCACTGGTCCTGTCGGGAGGAATCGGGCAGGCTCGGGAGACCCTCGAGCGGGGCATCCGGATCGCCGAAAGGCAGGGAAACCAGCATGCGCGGGAAGAACTGGTCCGGGCACTGGAGGAGTTGGAGCAAGAGGAAATCGGACCATGAATGATTCGAAGGTGATTCTGGAGGGACGAGTCGCTCTGGTGACTGGTGCGGGCCACGGCATCGGCCGCGAGGTGGCGTTCACTCTGGCTACGGCAGGCGCCGCCGTCTGTTGCGTGGACCTGGACCGGGACGCCGTGGAAACCGTGGCGGCTTCCATCCGGCACCAGGGAGGGAAGGCGCTGGCACTGATCGCGGACGTGGCCGCGGAAGACGACGTGGACCGGGTCCACGACGACTGCGCCAGCGCGCTGGGAACGGTTCAGATTCTGGTCAACAACGCCGGCGTGCAATACCTCAGCCCGGTGGAGGAGTTCCCCATTCCGGAGTGGGACCGGCTGAACGGCATCCTGCTGCGGGGACCCTTTCTGTACATCCGGCGCTTCGTACCCGGCATGGCGGCCCAGGGGTGGGGTCGGATCATCAACCTGACCTCCATTCACGCCGTGGTGGCCTCTCCCTTCAAGACCGCCTACGTGAGCGCCAAGCACGGCCTCCTGGGACTCACCAGGACCGTGGCCCTGGAAGTGGCCACCCGGGGCATCACGGTCAACGCCGTCTCACCCGGCTATACGAGAACGCGCCTGGTGGAGAACCAGATCGAGAAGCAGGCCGAGCTTCACGGACTCTCACGGCAACAGGTTCTGGAGAAGGTCATGTTCGGGCCCATCCCCCAAAAGGAGCTGGTGGAACCGGAGGAGCTGGCCCAGGCGATTCTTTTTCTCTGTTCCGAATCAGCTCGTCACATCACCGGGAACAACCTGATGGTGGACGCGGGCTGGACCGTGGCCTGAACGCGTGCCGCAGATCCCGGACGATTGGCTGATGGCGCATACCTAACCCAGGAACCGGTCCCAGGTCTCCATGCGCGGTTCGGGCGGCAGCGAAACCGACCGGCCCGTCTTCAACGAAATGGCCACGGCTTCCAGGAACTCCATGTAGAGCAGTCCTTCCCGGAAGGAGGGTTCCACCGGAGTCCCTTCCAGGATGGCGCGAATGAACTGGGAGTCGGTGTCCTGCACCCGCTGCTCCGCACCGGGGATGGGAATCGGCTTGAACTCCGCGTCCGCTCCCGTGAGCCCCCGGATCTCCTCGGCAAAAAGCCGGTAGACGAGTGCGCCCCGGTCGCCGTAGATCTCGATCCGGCTCCCGGGCGAGCCGGCGGCCCAACTGGTGAAGTGGTAAGTGGCGGTGGCGCCGCACTCGAGCCGGGCCGCCACCGCCACCGAGTCGGGCACTCCCATCTCGGCAGCACTCCCATGGCGGTGAGACTGGGCCAACGCCGCCACCCGAATCGCGGGTCCCAACCACCGATTGGCCACCTCGTTCCACATTCCCAGAGTCATGGTGTTGACTCCCGAGACCTCCGCGTCCCAGCGGTAGCTCCGGTAACTCTCCGGATCGGTGTCCACGCTCATCCCGGTAATCCGGACCTCGCGGACGGTCCCGACGTATTCCTCCCCGTGGAGGAGGCGGATCATGACCCGGTCGCCCTTGAGACCGGGCAGCGGCGGGTACAGGGCCGTCACCAGGCGTGACGACCGCGCGGCCTCCAACATTTTCCGCGCCTCATCCAGGTTCCGGGCCATGCGAGCCTGGCAGAGGACATGCTTCCCGGCGCTCAGGGCCTCCACGGTGGCCGGCAGGTGCAGCACCGGCGGCGTCGCGATGATGACCGCATCCACTTCGGACGAATGGATCACGTCCTGCCACCGGGCCACCGTCGCGCCGACTCCGAACCGGCCGGCCACGCCGCGAGCCTTTTCAGGATCGCGGGACCAGATCAATTTCAGGTCCGCTTGCGGGATCTTCTGAAGCGCCGGCAGATGTCGATTCACCGCCACCCAGCCGGCTCCGATCAAGCCGACTCTCACCTTTTGCATGGCAGCCTCAAATCCCCCCGGAACAATTTCTCGTTCCTCTGTTCCAGGAGCCTGCGCGGCAGAAATTAATCTACTGCGAAAGCGTAGAATCGGTCCATATTCCCCCGATTTCTCGGCGAATAGAACAACTATGCACCTCCAAATCGGGAAAATCTGGCCTCGATTCTCCACTTTCTCGCTACGATCATTTCTACCGCGCAGACTCCTAGAACGTGGCGATGGGATTCAGCGGCGAGCCGGTCCCTCCCGGAACCGGAAGCGGAGCCGCCGTCAGCAGAAACTCCCAGCGGCCCTGTTTCTCGGCCTCGTTCCCCAGCGCCTCCAGGTCGCAATTGTCGAAGATGGGGACTCCCATGGCCACGAGCAGCAACTGATGCACCGGCTGATCGGCTCCCTCGATCTGAGATGGAAGGACATCCGAAGCGGCGTCGCTGCCCACCAGCGCCACGTCCCTCTCCCTCAGCCATTTGACGCACGAGGCGTGAAGCCCTGCCGAGCTCTTGCCCACGTCCCAGGGCCCCTTTTCGTCGCGCCGGGCCCAACGACCGGTCCGGATGAAGACGGCGTCGCCGCTGGCCACTTGAACTCCGGCCTGCTGTTCCCAGGCCTCCAAATCGCCGGGATAGATGGCCGTCCCCGGGTCCAGATAGGGCACCTTCTTGAGCCTCGGAATATCCATGAGGATTCCGCGGGTGAAGATGCCGTTCTTCAACTCCAGGATCCCCAACTTGTTGGCCCCCGCTTCGGTCACTTCCGTCTCCGGAAAGCCGTTGTAGAGCTTTCCCCCATGCATCAGGTGGCAGAGGGCATCGATGTGGGTGTGGGCAAATCCGTGATAGCGGACCGAGAAGACGTCGCTGGCAAAGGGAGGCGTCATCTTCATTTCCTGCGAGAAGGGATAGGGATTGTCGATGGCCCCGGTCATCTCGGCGTTCCGGGCCAGGGACACGGAGACTCCTTCCCGGACCAATTGGGCCGCCTCCCGCCGCTTGTCCGGGGTGACCAGGTTCACCGCTCCCAGTTCGTTCTCCTCGCCCCAGCGGCCCCAGTTCGACAACTCCGTCATCCAGCGCTCGATATCCGCGGCCGTCAGTCGATACCGGTCCGCCGCCTGCTCCCCCCGGCAGGTCAGATGCACTCCGGCGGCAAGCAGGCCAAGGCACACCAGGAGGACTCCTGAGTTCACATTCGCCGATCGTCTCATTCCACTCTTCCTCCAGACCGCGGGTCCATGAAACGCCCGCCGAGTGACTCCAGGTAGACCCGGCTCCGGTCGAGATTCTCCCAGACCGGTTCGTCCGACCGGACCTCGAAAAGGGCGGGTCCGTCGTATCCATGCTGCGCCAGACCGGAGATCTGGGTTTCCCAGTCGATCTTTCCATCTTCGATCGAGGTCTGGAGCTCCCCCGCCCGGAACTGCTTCAGGTGGACCATCGACAAGTGGGCGGCGTCCAGACTCCGGACGACCTCAGCCGGATCGGGCCGGTCGGAGGCGAACAGCAGGTTGACCGGGTCGTAACAGAGGCGGAGGTGGCTCGAACGGCTTCCCAGGAGGCGGCGGGCCTCGCCCATCACCCGGGTGAAGCGGGTCCAAGGCTGCCGGGCATGCTCCAGCGAAAGCCAACCGCCGGCGTCCGCCAGCGGTTCGGCGAGCCGGGCCACCTCATGGGCGGCCTGCAGTTCCCTGCCCCGCAGCATTTCGCCGGTTGTCGTCAAGTCGACCAGCCGCAGATGGGGACGAAAGCGGCCCGCCAGCGCCCGTGCGGCGTCCACTCCGGTTTGGAACAACGGGTCTTCGACGACTCCGCCGGCACCCAGGAACGGAAAAGCGAGAGCCAGATCGAACCGGATTTCCGGGAACCGTTCCGCCAGGCGTCCCAGGGCCGACACCTTGGGCACAAAGCCCTCCCGCTCCTCGAACGAACCCAGGCAGGTCTGCCTCAATTCAACGGCGAGGTAACCTCGATCCAGGGCCTGGCCCAGCAGGTCCTCCAGCGCGGTTCCCTGTTCCAACTGCCATTGCCAGCAGTTGCTCACGATTCCGGGAATCATGCCCGGAGAACCCGCAGCCTTCGTCACGGGGATCCGGTCCGAATCGGGCCCTCGCCGTCACGCGGGTTGTTCACGAGGCCCGGTTATTGCAAGGCTCCGGCAAGATAGAGATTGCCAAAGTGCCAGATCAACGTCGTCTTGCCTTCCAGCTTGCCGTGGCCCGGCGCCAGGTCGTAGGAGACGTGGTGAGCGGTTCCCTCCGAATCGGAGAAGCTGGAATCCAGCGAGATCACCTTGGACTTGTCCGGGGCCATTCCGCGCGCCGGCTTGCCCGGATAGAGCGCCAGGGTCCAATCGCCGGCGTTGCGGACGGCGCCGATGGTGTAATCGCCCGCCTTCAAGGTGGTGGACCCGGCAGGCGTGTCGCCCGACAGGGAGAGGACGGCCCGGCTGGGGATGAAGTCCCCGACCTGGACCCTCTTCACGTGCTCCATGTTGGCCGGCACGGTGTAGTACTTGATGCTGGCCTCGACCTTGCTGGGAAGGGTGGCCTTCACCATCTTGTTGAGGTGGGGGTGAGACAGAAGCGTCGCGGACGCCCCCAGAAACAATGCGATTGCCGGCAAGTAGCGAATCTTCACGGCGTCCCTCCTTTGCGGATTGTTCTCGGGTTCGACCGGAATAGTACGTCCTTTCCGGGACTGCGGCAAGCTGACGGCGAAGCGGACCGGACGCCATAGTAGACTGTGCGGCACGAATCGAAGATCTGCCGCAGGGAGGCGCGAAGATGGGCGAATTGAACGGAAAGGTAGCCATTGTCACCGGAGCCGGCCGTCTCCGGAGCATCGGTTTCGAAACCGCCATGGCCCTGGCCCGTTTGGGGGCCGACATCGTGGTCACCGGCACCGGCCGAGACCCGGAAACCTTTCCACCCGATGAGCGGAAACTGGGGTGGCGGGATGTGGAGAGCACCGCGGAGCGGGTGCGCGAACTGGGCCGCAAGGCCCTCCCCCTGGTGGCGGACGTGACCCGGGTGGCGGACGTGGACAGGATGGTGGCCCGCACCCTGGAGGAGTTCGGCCGGGTGGACATCCTGATCAACAACGCGGCCATGCCCATCGGCCGCGACCGCGTGGCCACGGCCGAGTTGGACCCGGCCGTCTTCCAGAGGGTGCTGGACGTCAAGGTCCGGGGCACCTACCTTTGCGCCCGGGCGGTGATCCCCTCATTGATCCGGCAGGGAGACGGGGGAAAAATCGTGAACGTGGCCTCTTCGGCGGGCAAGAGGGGAGCCGCCGAAGCCCTGGCCTACTGCGCCGCCAATTTCGCCCAGGTCGGCATGACCCAGTCTCTGGCGCAGGAACTGGGGCCGCACCGCGTCAACGTCAACTGCATCTGCCCCGCCGCCGTCGACACGTCACGCATGGACCGGTTCGGCCGGGGAGAACAATGGGAAAAGATGGGAGAGTCGCACCCCATCGGACGCACCGGGACCCGGGAAGAAGTGGCGGCATTCATCGCTTTCCTGTGCACCGGGGCGGCTTCCTGGATCCATGGCCAGTCCATCAACATCGACGGCGGAATGGTCATGGAGCACTGAGGAATTCCCCCTACCGGGCGAGGCCCCGCAGGGGCGCTCTTTGTGGGTGCCCTCTTCGGCGGTTCCACTCGAAGGATGTGGATCAGCGGGGAGAAGAATCGGGTCAACCGTCTTCGAACCGTTCGCTGAACCGGCCCGATTCGGGATCCTGCAGGATGAGTTTCTGGCGTCCGTCCGGCATTCGCTCCCGCTTCACGACGACACTCCCTGCAACCATCTCGGCCACCGCACCGGGGGCCGGAGCCTGGAGACTCCCGCGCCACGGTTCCAGGTCGACAGTTTCCCACCGTTTCGACTCGGCGGAGCGGTAGCAGGCATCGATGACCGCGTTGACCACGTAGCCGTCATAGAAGGTCTCCTGCGGACACCGCCCGGCCTCCATAGAGCGGAACATGTCGTCGAACATTCGCCCGTATCCCAGTTCCTCCACCTCGTCGCCCACGGGGAAGGTCCACCCCGCCTCGGCCTCCGCCTTCTCCGCCACGTAGCCGGTTCCTCCCGCCGCGGAATAGACCTCGAACCCGGTCCTGAGGAAGTGGTTGAGCCAGATGGTCCCCCCGGTTCCCGAGACCTCGTCTCTCAGGTCCATTCCACCGCGAAAGGTCCAGCTCACCTCGAACTGCCCCAGCGCTCCGCCGTCGAAACGGATGAGCGTCACCGAGTTGTCCTCGCTCTCCACCGGATGGACCAGGGTGTCGGCCCAACACAGGACCTCCCTGGGGTAGACCTCTTTGCCCACGAAGCTGCGGATGATCTCGATGCAGTGGCAGCCCAGGTCGACGATGGCGCCGCCGCCGGCTTGGGCATGGTCCCAGAACCAGGCGCTGTGGGGTCCCGAATGGGCTTCCCGGGAACGGACCCAGAGAATTCGGCCCAGGGCGCCCGACCTCACCGTTTCCAACGCCTTCAACGTCTTGGGCGTGTAGACCAGATCTTCCAGGTAGCCGGCAAAGACGCCCGCCTGCTCCACCGTCTCCAGCATGCGCCGGGCTTCGGCGCCGGTCCGGGCCAGAGGCTTGGTGCACAGGACCGCCTTGCCCGCACCGGCGGCCAGTTCCACCGCTTTTTCGTGCAGGTCGTTGGGAAGTCCGACCACCACCACCCGGGTCCTGGAATCGGACACGGCCTCCTCCAGGTCCGCGGTCCATCGGGGAATGTCCCACCGGCGCGCGAAGTCCCGGGCCCGATCGAGCCTTCGGGAATAGACCGCCAGAACCTGCTCCCGGCCTCTTCGCTGCAGCGCTTGCGTATAGAACCCGCCGATGAGACCGGTTCCCAGCATGGTGATGCCGGTCATGGGTTCGCCTCGCCTCCTTCGGCCTCCCGATTTTCGTCGATATCGGATTGGACCGGTTTGGCGGCAAGAGCCCGGGCCCGCCGCAGGAGGCCGTTCAACCGGTCCGCATCCGGCCAATCGGGATGGTAGTGGAGAAACTCGGCCAGCTCCTGAGCGGTCGCGGCGTACTGCTTCCGGTACCAGTAGATGTCCGCGAGGATCAACTGGGGGCCGGAATGGTGCCGGGGAGCGAGTTGCTTCGCCCGTTTGAGATGCTTGACCGCCTCGCCGTGCCGCCCCAGGTGATAGTAGCTGCTCCCCAGTTGGGCATGAGCCAGAGGGTCCTTCTCCTTCATCCGAACGGCCCGAAGGTTCATGGCCAGCGCCTTCGTCGGCTGGTTCAGGGCCAGCAGCGCCGCGCCGAGATTCACCACCGGCGGATAGGATTCCGGGGCGTGCTTGAGGGCCTGGCGAAAATTGTATTCCGCCCGGGAGTAATCCCGTGAGACATAGGCGATGGTCCCCAGGCGGTTCCACGCCTCCGCGTACCTGGAGTCGATCTCGACCGCCTTCTCCAACTCTTTGACCGCCTCGGCCGATTCCCCTTTCTCCAGTTTTTTCATCGCCTTCCGGTAGGCCTTCACGGCCTTGGAGTCCACCGACAGGCGCGTCGCCGTGACCGTGGCGACGGGCTCGGCCAACGCTGTGGGTTCGAACACGAAGGTGGCCTCGATACGTCCCTTCCTGTCGGCAAAGGCGGGCCCGATGTCCACGGTGCGATCCATCTCGCCCATGCCGGATACCAGGATCGACATCTTGTAGGAGGACTGGGGCAGCTTCTTGATCCGGAACCGCCCGTCCCATCCGGCGAGAACCTTGCGCCGAAACGGAAACTGCACCGCCTCCAGGATCACCAACGGGGTGCTTCCACGAAAGGATCCTCCCTCCGGCAGCACGATTCGGCCCCGGAGCTCGTAAGGCCCCTTGCGAGGTGTCTTCTTGGATTCAGCCTGTAACGTAGACGGGACCAGTCCTGAGAGAACCAGCAAGGCGATGGCAAGCGCCATGGAACTCCTACCTGATGATCCGGGCCATAACCAGGGCCGCCAGAAATCCACCGGCGAGGAGGTCCGCAAAGACCAGAACGACGTACCCGGCGGGGAAATGCCACCAGTTCCAATCCGGGAGACGGCACAGGACGGCGGCCGTCAAGAGCAGGAGAACCACGAATCCGACTCGTCCCCAGTAGCTGCCGATTCCGGCCCTGGCCAGCAGCAGGGCGATCAGGAACGCTCCCAGGACCTGGATGCCCAATTGGGTCAACAGAGGCCGGACCATCGATGTGATTCCTCCGGCATGGAAAACGACGAAGGCGAAGGGACCCCGCGCCATTTTCTCCGCGGCTTCTTCGTCCTGCCCGCCCGGATAGATGTAGATGCCGGACCGGGGCGCATTCTGCGTCAGGACCGAAGCGACTGCGTCCTCATCCCGGAATTGTCCGAAGACCTCTTGGTGAAAGGGGAGGACCACCCAGTAGACGACCCCCCAGACAAACAGCACACCCCCGCCGGCCAGAGCAGCCCTGATCACCGCCCGATTGATTCGGCTCATGGTTCGTTCTCCTAGGGAGCCTGCGCGGCAGAAATTGATCTGCTGCGAAAGCGTATAATCGGTCCATATTTCCCCGATTTCTCGGCGAATAGAACAACTATGCGCCTCTAAATCGTGAAAATCTGGCCTCGATTCTCCACTTTCTCGCTACGATCA
>JAJDTT010000146.1 GCA_022827025.1 Acidobacteriota bacterium | reverse complement strand
CCCGGGAGCACGAGAAGCACAACTACATGGCCATGCTGGAGCGCACCGGCGGGCACGGATTCCAGGTGGAGTTCGTCAGTCTCAACCAGGACGAGAACGGCGTCGGAACCGACGGCTACGAAGAACCGATGACCCGGTTCTACCGGCAGAAATTCCGCCGGGATCCCATGGAGCTGCCCAACGACGACCCCTCCTGGGTCCGGTTCCGGGCCGACTACACCACGGTCGCCATCCGGGAGTTGCGGGAAGCCTTGCGGGAAAAGGATCCGTCGGCGCCCATGACGGTCGCCCTGATAGCGCGGGAGATGGACGAGTACGTGAAGGTGTTTCAGGATTGGCCCACCTGGGTGGACCAGAACCTGGTGGATGAGCTCCATCTCTGGTTCCGCACCACCTCCGACGTGCGGCGCGTGGAGCGCCAGGTGGCCGCCGCGGTCAAGAGGGTCGAGGGCCGTTGTCCGGTGGTGGCCGAGTTCTCCTGCTACCACGTGGGAAGCTTCCAGGATCCCGATCTCCTGATGGAGGCCGCTCGCCGCGCCTACGGCAGCGGAGCCGAAGCGGCGGGGATCTACCGCAGCCACGCCGTGGAGCAACTCGGTTTCTGGCCCCTGGTGGAGAAGATCGCCGCGCTTTGAATTTCCGTGAGGGTACGAACCATGAAGTCCATGCGAAGACGACGCCTCTGGCTCCCGACCGTCGTGATGGTCCTGTGCTTCCCGGCGGTCCGGGCGGAGGATCCCCGGATCGTATCGGTGGAGAAGATCTGGGACCAGGGTCTCCACAACGCCTTCACCGACCTGATCCGTTTCCGGGATAGGTGGTTCTGCACCTTCCGGGAGGGCGAGCGGCATGCCGCCGGACAGGACGGACGGATCCGGGTCATCACCTCGCCGGATGGCGAGAGCTGGGAATCGGCGGCCCTCCTGGCGACGGAAGGGGTGGACCTGAGGGACCCCAAGCTCTCCCGGACCCCCGACGGCCGCCTCCTGCTGGTGGCCGGCGGCAGCATTTACGTCGATGACGTGTTCCAGACCCGGGCGCCCCGCGTGGCTTTCTCGCCGGACGGCTACGAGTGGACGCCTCCACGCCGTGTCCTGGCCGAAGAGCACTGGCTCTGGCGCATCACCTGGCACAAGGGCACCGCCTACAGCGTCTCCAAGATGGGAGACGGGAAGAATACCCGCCGGGTCATCCTCTACTCGAGCCCGGACGGCATCGAGTGGAACTGGATCGCCGTATTCAGGGACATTCCTCCGTGGCCCAACGAGGCCACCATCCGCTTCCTGCCCGGGGACGAGATGATGATCCTCCTGCGGCGCAACGCCACGGGTTGGATCGGGACCAGCCACCCTCCCTATCGGAAGTGGACGTGGCACGACACGGGACACCGGTTGGGCGGACCCAATTTCATCCGCCTGCCCGACGGCCGGCTCTGGGCGGGCAGCCGCTCCTATACCGGGGATCCCACGACGATTCTGGCCCGCATGACCCGGAACAGCTTCGAGCCGGTCCTGACCCTGCCCAGCGGAGGGGACACCAGCTATCCCGGCCTGGTCTGGCACGAGGGGATGCTCTGGGTCAGCTATTACTCGTCCCACGAAGGGAAGAGCAGCATCTACCTGGCGAAGGTGCGGTTGCCGTCGGAGTAGGGGGGAGGGCGCCCACAAGGGGCGCCCCTACCAATTTGGGGGGGAGGCCGTCAGACGCGGATCTGGCCGTCGCCCACGATGACGAACTTCTCCGTCACCAGGCTCTCCAGCCCCATGGGGCCGTAGGCGTGCAGGCGGGTGGTGCTGATTCCGATCTCCGCGCCCAGACCCAACTCTCCTCCGTCCGAGAAACGAGTGGAGGCGTTGACCAGGACCACCGAGGAGTTGACTCGATTCAGGAACGCCTCGCCCGTGGCCTGATTCTCGGTGACGATGGCTTCGGTGTGGTCGGAACCGTAGGTTTCGATGTGGGCGACGGCCTCGTCCAGGTTTGAGACGACCCGCACGGCCAGGATCAGGTCCAGGAACTCCTCGTGGTAGTCCTCGTCCGTCGCCGGCGTGGCGCCGGGGAGGATCTCGCAGGTCCGGCCGTCTCCCCGCAACTCGACTCCGACCTGGTCCATCCGCCGGGCAAACCGGGGGAGGAACCGGCCGGCGGCCCTTTCGTGGATCAGGAGGTTCTCCACGGCATTGCACACGGCGGGCCGGGAGATCTTGGCGTTCTCGGCGATGGTCAGGGCCTTTTCAAGATCGGCTTCCTCATCCACGTAGATGTTGCACACTCCCTTGTAGTGCTTGATGACGGGGATGCGGCTCGTTTTCGCCACGAAGCGGATCAATCCTTCGCCTCCCCGGGGAATGATGAGGTCGACGAACTCCTCCTGGCGGACCATGATGGCGATGGCGTTGCGGTCGGTGGTGTCCACCAGCCGGCACGCATCCGAGAGTCCGGCCGGCTCCAGCGTCTTGCCCACCAGGTCCACCAGCGCCCGGTTCGAATGGATGGCCTCGGAGCCTCCCTTGAGGACGGTGGCGTTGCCCGCCTTGAAACAGAGGGCGAAGGCGTCGATGGTGACGTTGGGCCGGGCCTCGTAGATGATGCCGATCACTCCCAGGGGGATGGTCCGCTTGGCGACCTGGAGCCCGTTGGGCCGGGTCCAGCTCTGGCGGTCGACGCCCACGGGGTCCGGGAGCCGGGCCACTTCCCGCAGGCCCCGGATCATGGAGTCCATCCGCTTGGAGTCCAGCTTCAGGCGATCCAGCAGCGCGCCGGTGAGCCCCTTCCGGGCGCCCGCCTCCAGGTCGCGGGCGTTGGCCGCCAGCAGCGTCTCGCGCGCTTCGGCCCGCGACAGCCGATGGGCCAGATCTTCCAGCAGGGCGTTCTTGTCGTCCGTGGACAGTCCGGCCAGCCGGCGGGAAGCCGCCTTGGCCCGCCTGGAGAGCTGGACGATCTCGTTTTCCAGTGAGGTCACGGTTGTGGTCATCATTCTTCTCCCGCAAATCAGGGGACGGTCATTTTACCAGCACCAGGTTGTCTCTATGGATCACCTCGTCGTAGTAGCTGTAGCCGAGTTGTGCGCGGATCTCTTCGCTCCTGCAGCCCCGGATCGCCTCCACCTCCCGGGAACTGTAGTAGCTCAGACCCCGGGCGATCTCCCGGCCGTCGGGTCCCATGACCCGGACCGGGTTTCCCGAGTGGAACGTGCCCTCCACCGCGGTGATGCCGATGGAAAGGAGGCTCTTGCCCTGTTGAGTCAGCGCCCGCGCGGCGCCCCGGTCCACGACCAGGCGCCCCTGCGGCTGGAGCGAATGCAGGATCCAGTGCTTCCGCGCCGAAAGCCGCTCCTTGAACGGAAGGAAGAGGGTGCCCACCTCCCGTCCCTCCAGGGACGTCTCCAGGATTCGCGCGTCCAGGCCGCTCACCAGCAACGAGGGAATTCCCGACTCGGCCGCCTTGCGGATCGACAGCAGCTTGGAGCGCATCCCGCCCCGGGTGATGGACGCCGAATCCCGGGTGTCGCGCGTATGGCGGAAATGCCAATCGGTGATCTGCTCCACCGTGGAGATCAGTCGTCCATCCTCCGGGGCGCCCTCCTGGAGTTGTTCATAGAACCCGCCCACCGTGGAGAGAATCAGCAGCAGGTCGGCTTGAACCAGGACCGCGACCTGCGCCGAGAGTTGGTCGTTGTCGCCGAACTTGATCTCGTTGACCGCCACCGTGTCGTTCTCGTTCACCACGGGGAGGATTCCGGATGCGAGCAGCGTCTCCAGCGTGTTTCTGGCGTTGAGATAGCGTTCCCGATTGTGCATGTCGTCCCGCGTCAGAAGGACCTGCGCCGTGTGCCGGCCCAGCCGCGAGAAGAGCCGTTCGTAGACGGACATGAGGAGGTTCTGACCGACGGCGGCGCAAGCCTGCAACTGGGGGATGGTCTTGGCCGAGCCGGTCAACCCCATGACCGGAGCCCCGGCCGCCACCGCACCCGACGTGACCAGCACCAACTGGCGCCCTTCCGCCAGGAGGCGGGCCATGCTGTCCGCGAGCCGGCCGATCCGCCCGGTGTCGAGGCGCTGCCGGGCGTCCACCAGGACTCCGGAACCCACCTTGACCACGATGCGGCCCGCCCGGGCCAGCGAACGGCGAGCCTGAAGACCACTGTTCGTTGTCATGTCCGGCGCTTATCTTCCGGGCTTCCCGGCGTCAATTCAAGCCGCCGGAACGTCCGTGCCACCTGTGTCTGCCGAAGCTGGCCGACCGGGCGAGGGCGCTCCCCAACCGGACGAGGTCCGGCGCCGTCGGGTTTCGCAGTCGTGAGACGTAGCGATTCGGAACCGTGGTCCAAGACGATACTCTGATCGAGATGGCCGGTTTGCCATCAATGACGCATCGCCTGAAGGACGGCCGCCTCCATCGCGGCGATTTCCGCGTGCTCCAGCTCCGAAAACCGCTTCCGCTTCTTGACGGAGAGCCGTCCGCCGTTTTGCATGCAATGGCGCACGAAGAGAGAGACACGGCGGTCCGGCATGTCGACGATCTCCCGCACCGCTTCGAACGCGCGGTCGAAGACCGCAATGAATCGGAACTCCGTTGCGAGGTCTTGGCGAACCGTGTCGTCAACGCGGTCATACAAGTACTCGGCAAAGGCGGTCGCGTCGTAATAGCGATAGAGATCGGCCGTCTCGTTGCCGACGACGATTTCCCGCTCCGCGGTCCAATGCCACTGGATGAACTCCAGAATCGGCCGCGAAAAGGATTCGAGCACGGCATCGTAGCTGCGCCGGTCCCGCAGAATTGCTGCCGACAGGGGAAAGAGGACAGCCGGTGGACAATAGCCTCGCGTGGCCAGAACATGGTGCATCAGGAAGCGGTGGATACGCCCGTTCCCGTCTTCGAACGGGTGGATGAAGACGAACGTGAACGACGCGACCGCCGCCGCCACCACCGGATCGACTCCGCCCTCGACAACACGCCGGGTCAATTTCATCCACGCATCCATGAGTCCCGGCACGTCTTCGGGTCGCGGGCAGATGAAGTTCACCTCCTCGCGGAACCCTCCGACGGTCGCACCCACGAAGTTCTGGAATTCGCGCAAACCGGTTGCGGCATAGCGCGGGTCGACGATCTCACCCTGCAAGCGAATCAGAGCCATCATGTCGGTCGGATCGAAGTCGGGCGCCGCCTTGAGTGCTGCGATGAACCTCTCGGTGCGTGAGGCATTGGGGGTCTCGCCCTCCAGATAGAATGAAGAACGTGTCTCTTTCGTGTAGAGGTAGTTGGCGGCCCGAGCGAGGATGAGAGGGTCATAGCCTTTGATGAGCGCGCGGGCCGACTCGTCGACCCGCAGATCCATCCGGTCCATCAACCGCTGCGTGAGTCGTATCATCGGGCACAGCCCGCGGTCGCCCAGCAGGTTATCGGCAACCCGGTGCCGCCGAGAATTGCGGCGTTCGGCAACCACGTGCTTCTTGGGATCCAGAGCATTGACGTAGTTCCCGACTCGCACATCGTCCAGGTCCAGTTCCCGGCCGGTGAACGTCTCGTAGAAGAACCAGGCGCGGCGACTGAAGGCGCCCGTGGGCTCCGCCCGAACCCAGGCCTCCAGTTCGGACGCCTGGATTGCCTTCAGAGCGGACACCAGCACCGCGAGGTCAAAAGCCTCGTGCCGCAGTGCGAACCGGAGATGTGACACGATGGATCCGTCCGTGGCATATTGCCGAGGATACAGTTCCCAGGTTCGCGTTCCGTGCATCCGGGTTCGGCGTGCTCCTGCCACGATGTAGCTCTCGACCGCCGGCGGAGGGACTGCCAAGCCCAGCTCGCGCCGGAGCCAAGATTGGCCGATGGTGCTCCGTTCCTGGTTGCTGACGGGATTCTCCGTTCGGGATCGGTTATTCATGTGCAAAAAGGATTATACTACGCTGTTTGAATTCAAAATCGATTACCATGCGGAGAGGGATCAATGCAAACATTGCGTTCGTGGCTTTTCGTCCCCGGCCACCGGCAGAAGATGATCGACAAATCACCCGGTCGGGGTTCCGATGCCTTGATCTACGATCTTGAGGACGCCGTCCCTCCGGACGAGATGGACGCGGCCCGGATGAAGGTGGGCGCGGCCCTGGATGCGGCGGAAGGGGGACCTCAGCGATTCGTTCGGATTCACGGCGCCCGGCATCCGGCCAGGGGCGCCGACCTGCAAGCCGTGGTCCGACCGGGATTGCGGGGGCTGGTTCTGCCCAAGGTGGAGCGGCCGGAGGACGTGGCGGCCGTGGACCGGTCCCTGACGAAACAGGAGTCCGAGGCCGGCGTTCCGCCCGGAAGCGTTCGGCTGGCGGCGATGATCGAGAGCGCCGCGGGCCTGCTTCAGGCGCCCGCCATCGCCGCGTCTTCTCCCCGGCTCGTGGCCCTCATGTTCGGCGCGGAGGATTTCGCCGTCGACCTGGGCCTGTTCTCGTTTCGGGAAGGCGGCCTGATGGCCTACGCACGCTCCGCGCTGGTGGTGGCGGCGGCCAGCGCCCGCCTGGAGGCGGTGGACAAGGTCTACCTCGATTTTCGGGATCCGGACGGCTTGGCGCGGGAGACGCAGGCGGCAAGGGAACTCGGATTCTCCGGAAAGACCCTGATTCACCCGGCCCAGATCGAAACCGTGCATCGTGTCTTTCATCCAACGGACGAGGAGGTCGAGTCGGCACACCGGGTGGTGGAGGCTTTCGAAGCGGCCCCCGAAGAGGGGACGATGGCCGTCGATGGTCGGATGGTGGATCTGCCTGTCGTCAAGCGAGCCCAGTGGATTCTCCGGTCGGCGCCGGGGGAGGGGCGTCCCGGAGGAGGAACCGGGGATGAGGAGTGAGGAGAATCAGGGAAGACTGCCGCCGCGGATTTTGTCCAGCCATGACGAATCGATCGACGAGGAGGAAACCATGTCATCCCGGCGTGAGTTCCTGACCGCGGCCGCCATGGGCGTGGCCGCCAAGGCCGTTTCGGCGACTCCGAAATCCGTGGGGTACGGGTCGGCCGTATCCGACAGGAAGATCCGTATCGGGATCGTTGGGGGCGGGTTCGGTTGCAACTTCTACTGGCACGAGCATCCCCGGTGCGTGGTCGAAGCCGTGACGGACCTCTACCCGAAGCGCCGGAAGCGGCTCCAGGAGGTCTACGGTTGCAACAACGTCTACGACTCCATGGAGGAGATGCTGAAGGAGAAGGCGAACGACCTGGACGCCGTAGCGGTCTTCAGCGGGGCGCTCGATCATGTGAAGCACACGAAAATGTGTTTCGAGAGAGGACTCCACGTAATCGCCGCGGTACCGGCCTGCTTCACCATGGAGGAGGCGTACGAGCTCAAGGCGCTGAAGGAAGAGACGGGTCTCCGCTACATGATGGCTGAGACCAGTTACTACAACACGGCCTGCATCTACGCCCGGGAGCTGTTTCGGAAGGGCGGCTTCGGAGAATTGTTCTACAGCGAAGTCGAGTACTACCACGACGTCTATCGCGAAGACATCATCAACAACCCGAAGTCCAACTACTACCATCCCGACGGTTCCGCGAGCTGGCGGCAGGGGTTTCCTCCCATGCACTATCCGACCCATGCCCTGGGCTACATCGTGGGAGTCACGGGCGAGCGCATCGTCAGGACCTCGGCTCTGGGCTGGGGGGATCCGGAGGAGATGGCCACGTTCAAGGCCAATCGTTACCGGAACCCGTTCTCCAACACGGGCGCCTGGATGCAGACGGACCGGGGCCACATCGTGCGCTGCAACATGTTCTGGCACATCGCCGCGGGGGGCGAGCGGGCCAACTGGTTCGGCGAGAAGGGAACCTTCTACATGACCCGGGAGGGCATCCATCGCGTCATCTGGGACGGGCGGAACAGCAAGCCGAAGGAAGTGACCCTGCCCGAGTATTGGAACACCGGCCGGCTGCCGCCGGCGATGCGGCACGAGAGCGGCCATGGCAGCAGCCACACCTTCCTCACGGCGGAGTTCGTCAATGCGCTGGTCGAGGACCGGGAGCCGGCCATCGACGTCTACGAGTCGCTGGCCATGACCGTGCCGGGAATCGTTTCCCACCAGTCCGCCCTCCGGAACGGAGAGCAGATGGAGGTTCCCCAGCTCGACCCGGCAACCTGAAGGCCTGCGGCGAGGGTCATTCGCGTGGAGCGGCGGCGTCCTCGCCGCCGTCTTACGACCTCGCTTTCGAGAAAAACCGAGCGGCCGCATCGTCTCTGGCCGCCAGTGTTCGTCCTTACCCGCGCAGCGTGAAAATGAGCGAAAGGACCGACCTCCCTTCGAAGAAGAGAACGAAGCCGTCCAGCCGCCCAGCTTCGATTTCACCCAACGCTCGAAAGAGGGCGACAAGGATGCCGCCCCTCCTCCCTCAAACCGACGTAGGGGCGACACCTTGTGGTCGCCCGCCCGGCGTCGGCGGCCGAGATCGCTCCGGGGGGTGGCTTGGTCCTGGTGGCGTGGTCTGGACCGAAGAAGGCACCCACAAGGGGCGCCCCTACGGGATTCGAAATCGGGGAAGTATGGACCGATTCTACGCTTTCGCAGTAGATTAGTTTCGGTCGCGCAGGCGCCTATGGTCGGGGCCGGTCGGAGTCCGGACGAAAGGCACGAGGGAAAACATGCGGTCTGTCGAGACGTTTCAGAGTCGTTGCCGCTTCGGCCTGGCGCAGGCGGATATCACTCCGCCCGTCGGCATCTATCACCGGATGTGGGGCGCCGCCAGCCACGACCGCTCCACCGGCGTGCATCGTCCCCTGACGGCATCGGCCGTCGCGTTCGGGCCGCTTGAGGAGGAAGGGCCTGCTGCGGAGTCCGAGCAGATCCTGATCCTGTTGGACCACGTCCTGTTGTGGCCCGCCGAGATGGACCTGCTGTTGGACAGGGCGAGCCGGGTTTCCGGAGTCGGCCGCGACTCCCTGTTGGTGGTGTTCTCGCACACTCACGCCGCAGGGCTGATGGGCATGGAACGAGAGTCCCTGCCGGGAGGAGAGTTGATTCGCGGCTATCTGAAGAGTGTCGCGGCCTCGGTGGGCGATCTGATCTCCGCGGCCCGGTCCCGGCCGCGGACGGCCACCATTTCCTACGGCTTCGGCCGCTGCTCTTTGGCCCGGAATCGGGACCTGTGGGACGACCGGTTGCAGCAATTCGTGTGCGGGTACAACCCGGACGGACCGTCGGACGACACGCTCCTGGTCGCGCGGGTCACCGGTGAACGGGATGAGCAGTTGGCGTCCATCGTCAACTACGCGTGCCATCCCACGACCCTGGCCTGGCAGAACACGCTCATCAGCCCCGACTTTCCCGGCGCCATGAGGGAGGTCGTCGAGCGGGAGACCGGGGCGCCCTGCCTCTTCCTGCAGGGCGCCTCCGGGGACCTGGGACCCAAGCAGGGATTCGTGGGGGACCTGGAAGTGGCGGACCGGAACGGGCGCCAGCTCGGCTACGCGGCCCTCTCGGCCCTGTGCGAGCTTCCGCCTCCCAACCGGCGCTTTCGATACGCCGGTCCCCGGGAGTCCGGCGCCACGCTGGGAACCTGGTCCTGGACCCGGTTCTCCCGAGGGGAACAGAGACGAAGCCACCGGTGGAAGTTGAGGCGCTGGACCGTCGATCTTCCGTACCGCGGGACTTCGCTCACCAAGGATCAGATCGAATCCGAGCTGGAACGGTGCCGGGCCGGAGAAGCGCAGGCCCGCGCCGCCGGAGACGACGTCCGGGCCGGCGATTTCCGGGCCCTGGCCGAGCAGCAGACCCGCCGCCTGCAACGGCTGGAGTTCCTCCCTCCGGGAGAGAGCCTGGCCTATTCGATCTGGCTCTGGAGCATCGGGAACGCCTTCTGGCTGGCCGTGGAAGGGGAGCCCTACCAGTTGTTGCAGACTTCATTGCGGGAACGGTTTCCCGGAGTGCCCGTCATGGTGGCTTCCCTGGCCAACGGCGCCCGGGCCAACTATCTGCCCCCCGCCCCCGCCTACGGATCGGGGCGTTACCCGGACACCATCGCCGTCCTGGCCAAGGGTGCTCTGGAGACGATCATCGACGAGGCCGGGAACCAGATCGAAGAGTGGCTATAGGAGCTCCCCCACCGGCCCCGGTCCGGTGAAATCCTGCGAGAAAAAGAAGGAGTGGGGGTTTTCCTACCCCCACTCCCTCGGGGGGACTGAAAGTCCCCCCTCCTATCCGCCCAACTCCGGCCCCACCGGTGCCCAGCGAAGGCAACGGCGGCGAAGAGGGGGACAAGAATGTCCCCCCTCCGAGGGTGCCCCATGTCTTTCTCAGAAGTCCCCCACCGCCGGGCCTCCGGCATGATCCCGCGAGAAACTGGGCAGGATTGTCCATCCGCGGCGCCCACCGCGTCGCCGCTGTCGAACGACTCGTAGGGGCGACCCTTGTGGTCGCCCTCTTCCGAACGGCGCCACCGTCCGCCGGCCAT
>JAJDTT010000201.1 GCA_022827025.1 Acidobacteriota bacterium | reverse complement strand
ACGCCCGGATTGTCGGCGCTCAGCACCTGCGTGATGGCCGCCGTCAACGTCGTCTTGCCGTGGTCCACGTGGCCGATGGTTCCAATGTTCACATGCGGCTTCGTGCGCTGAAACTTCTCCTTCGCCATCTCGTCCTCTTTTCCGATTCAGTCGATCCTGATCGACGTCGCTTCCGTGTCCCTCCGGGACGGTTCAACCGGACCGGGTCAAGATCCGGCCGTGGGTTCGCGCCACCTGCTCTTCCACCACTTGCCTGGGGACCTGCTCGTAACGCTCGAAATGCATGGTGTAGGTCGCCCTTCCCTGGGTGATCGACCGCAGTCCGGTGGCGTACCCGAACATGGTCTCCAAGGCCACGTAGGCCGTGATCACCTGGCTGCCTCCCCGGAGCTCCAACTGGGCGACTCGGCCCCGGCGGCCGTTGAGGTCGCCGATGACCTCGCCCATGTACTCCTGGGGCACCACCACTTCGACCTTCATGACCGGTTCCAGCAGGACGGGACCCGCTTTCCGGGCGGCCTGCTTGAAGGCGAGGGAGCCCGCGATCTTGAACGCGATCTCCGACGAGTCCACGTCGTGATAGGAGCCGTCCAGCAGGGTCACTTTGACGTTCTGCATCTCGCAGCCGGCCAGGACTCCGCTCTCCATGGCCTCCTTCACACCGGCCCTCACCGCCGGAACGAATTCCCGGGGGATCACGCCGCCGACGCTCAGGTCCTCGAACAGGAACCCGTTTTCGGCCTCGTCCGGCTCCAGCGGCTCGACCCGGACCCTGGCGTCGCCGTACTGGCCCCGGCCTCCGGTCTGGCGAATGTAGCGGCCGTGCCCTTCGGCTGTCCGCAGAATGCCCTCCCGGTACGCCACTTGCGGCTTGCCCACGTTGGCGCCGACGCCGAACTCGCGCAGCAGGCGATCCACGATGATCTCCAAGTGCAGCTCACCCATGCCCGAGATCAGGGTCTGCCCCGTTTCCGGATCGGTGTGAGTCCGAAACGTCGGATCCTCTTGCACCAGCTTCTCCAGTGCGAATCCCAGCTTGTCCTGGTCGGGACGCGTCTTGGGCTCGATGGCCACCGAGATCACGGGAGCCGGAAACTCCATGGATTCCAGCAACACGGGCCGGACCGGATCGCAAATCGTGTCTCCCGTCGCCACCGTCTTGAGTCCGACCACGGCAGCGATGTCGCCGGCGCCGAGATCCCTGAGTTCCTCCCGCTTGTTGGCGTGCATCTTGAGCAGCCGTCCCACCCGCTCCGCCCGGCCGGAAGCCGAGTTGTAGACCTTCGAGCTGGCCTTCAGGCATCCGGAATAGACGCGGACGAAGGCCAACTGGCCGACGAACGGGTCGCCCATGATCTTGAATACGAGGGCCGAAAAAGGGTCGTCCTGGGAGGCCCGGGGAGTCACCGGATCTCCGGTGACCGCGTCGGTTCCTTCGGGCGGGGGCACCTCCAGCGGGGAGGGCAGGAAATCGACGATGCCGTCCAACAAGGGTTGCACCCCCTTGTTCTTGAAAGCGGCGCCGCAGAGGCAGGGAGTGAATCTGCCCTGACAGGTCCCCAATCGCAGCGCACGCTTGAGGGAGCCGGGATCTATGGGCTCGCCGTGCACGTATTTTTCCAGCAGTTGATCGTCCACCTCGACGACGGCCTCCACCAGCTTCTCGCGCCAGTGCTCCGCCGCCTCCCGCCATTCCTCCGGAATGTCACCCTCCACGAAATTGGCGCCCAGGGTCTCGGCTTCGTACCGGATGGCCTTGCGGGAGATCAGGTCGATGACCCCTTCGAAGGACTCCTCCTGTCCCAAGGGAATCTGAACCGGGACCGGGTTTGCGCCCAGCTTCCGGGTCATGGACTCCATGGACGCGAAAAAGTCGGCTCCCAGGCGGTCCATCTTGTTCATGAAGGCGATCCGCGGCACCCGATACCTGTCCGCCTGGCGCCAGACGGCCTCGGACTGGGGCTCGACGCCCGCGACGGCGTCGAATACGGCAATGGCGCCGTCCAGTACCCGCAGGGATCGTTCGACCTCGGCCGTGAAGTCTACGTGGCCCGGGGTATCGATGATGTTGATGCGGAAATTCTTCCAGTGGCAGGTCGTGGCGGCGGAGGTGATGGTGATGCCCCGTTCCTGTTCCTGGGGCATCCAGTCCATGGTGGCGGTTCCTTCGTGCACTTCACCCAGCTTGTAGGTGATTCCCGTGTAGTAGAGAATTCGCTCGGTAGTCGTCGTCTTGCCGGCATCGATGTGGGCCATGATGCCGATATTTCGCGTCCTTTCGAGCGCAGACTGAGTGGCCACTGTACTGATCTTCCCTGGATGCAGGTCCCGCTGGTAATCGAGTCCTTCCCCCTCACCATCGGTAGTGTGCGAAGGCACGGTTGGCCTCGGCCATCCGGTGCACGTCCATCTTCCGGCGAACGGCTCCGCCGCGGTCATTCGCGGCGTCGGCGAGCTCGTTGGCCAGCCTCTCCCTCATGGTCTTTTCGTGACGGGCCCGGGCATAGCCCACCAGCCAGCGAATGGCGAGCGAGGTCTGCCGCCGGGTGCTGACTTCGATGGGAACCTGATACGTCGATCCCCCGACCCGGCGGGACTTGGTCTCCACCATGGGCTTCACCCGGTCCACCGCCTTCTTGAAGATCCGCAACGGATCTTCTCCCGTCCTGTCCTGGATCAGGTTCATGGCGGCGTAAAAGTTTCTCTCGGAAACGCTCTTCTTTCCCCGCACCATGGTCTGGTTGATGAAACGGCTCACCAGGCGGCTGTTGTATACGGGGTCGGGATCCACCTCTCGCTTGGGGACATCCCTTCTTCTAGACATCTCGATGGCTCCCGGACACAAAACAAGCTGCGATGGAACTCGGCGTCGCTGCAGCTGTTGGAGATCCAGCTACCCCTTGGGGCGCTTGGCGCCGTACTTGGAGCGGCTGTTGTTACGGTTATCTACGCCGGCCGTGTCCAAGGTCCCGCGGATCACATGGTAGCGCACGCCCGGCAGGTCCTTCACCCGGCCCCCACGAATGAGCACAATGGAGTGCTCCTGCAGATTGTGTCCCTCTCCCGGAATATAGGTGGTGACTTCGATCCCGTTGGTCAATCGCACCCGGGTCACCTTTCGAAGCGCCGAGTTGGGTTTCTTCGGAGTCTGGGTGTACACACGGACACAGACTCCCCGCCTTTGAGGGCAACCCTGCAGCGCCGGGCTTTTGGTCTTGGTTCGCACCGGTTTGCGACCCTTGCGAACCAATTGATTGAACGTCGGCATCAATGCCACCCAATACTGGAACTGCCCGCCAGCGCCGCTTTCGACGCTCGGCGCGACAGCAGAACAAACTCTATAAGACAAAAAAGGATGCCGTTGAGGCATCCGCACTTTACTCACCCACGCTCTGCTAGGCGCGAGAATCTTAGCCTCAGGACCGGCTCCGTGTCAAGCCGGGAAACAAGTTATTATATGCGTCCGTGACCGCCTTGACAAAACATGTTGCACGGCCGGCCCGTGGACCCGGCAGAGGAGACGCCGGAACGGCTCCGGAGCGTCCCGGCCGCGGCTCGGGCGGCCCCACGCCGGTTCCAACGCTCCTGACCGCCGCCTATACGCTGGCCTATACCCTCGGCCTGATCTTGTGGCTTCCCTTCCGCCTCTTTCGTTATCTCCGGGGCCATCGTCCCGTTCCCTTCAGGAAGCGGATGACGGCTCCCGGCATCTGCCCGTCACCCCCTTGCGCCCGGACCCGGGTCTGGGTCCACGCCGTCTCGGTGGGAGAGGTCAACTCGATTCGCCCCCTGATAGATGCGCTGAACCTGAAATCGTCTCAACTGTGCGTCTCCACCACCACCGAAACCGGACAACGCCTGGCCCGCCGGCTTTTTCGGGACCGGGCCAGGATCTTCTATTTTCCGCTGGACTGGCCCTGGCTCTGCAGGAGGTATCTGCAGAGCTTGAATCCGGCGGCCGTGCTGGTGGTGGAGACTGAGATCTGGCCCGGGTTCATCGCCGCCGCCCGGGAGTTGGACGTTCCCGTGGTCCTGGTCAACGGCAGGATCTCCGACCGGTCGTTCGCCCGCTACCGGCGCTTTCGCCGCCCGCTGCGGCCCTTTCTCCGGCAATTGGATCGTCTCTGCATGCAGTCGGTCCAAGACCGGGACCGGATCGTCGAACTGGGATCCGTCGCATCCCGAACCCGCTCGGTCGGGAATCTGAAATACGATTACAGCCTGGGCCCGAACGCCGGACAGGCGGCATTGGCGCGGCGGATACGCAGCCTGTTCGGAGCGGACCCGGTCTGGGTCTGCGGCAGCACCCGTGAAGGAGAGGAGGATCAGCTTCTGGACGCCTTCCGTGAGATCAGGCGGGAATTTCCCGGTCTCCGCATGGTTCTGGCTCCCAGACACCCTCACCGATCGGACGAGATCACCGGCCTGCTTCGTCAGCGGGGCCTCGCCCACCTGAAACGCAGCAGTCTCAACGGCTTCCAGGATGCGGGATCCCCCGCCCGGCCTGAAGTGCTGGTCCTGGACACCATCGGCGAGCTGGCCCGACTCTACGAACTGGCCCGGGTCGTTTTCGTGGGGGGCAGCCTGGTGGCGTGGGGCGGGCACAACATCATCGAGGCGGCATACTTCGGCAAGCCGATCCTGGTGGGGCCTCACATGCACAATTTCCGGGAAATGGTCAGGACCTTCCTGGAGGGGGGTGCGGTATTGCAGGTCCGGGACTCGAGGGAACTGGCCCGGCGGTTGAGAGAACTCCTGGGGAGTGATACTGCTCGCCGGGGCCTGGGCCGCAACGCCCGCCGGATCCTTCGCGACAATCGGGGGGCCGTGGGCCGAACGGCTCGCATCGTGGACGAGTACCTGGATCCGGGCCGCGGTTCCTGAAAACGCATGTGGACTCTTCTGTCTCAACTCTATTCCCTGGCCATGCGGGTCAGAGCGTTGCTCTACCGGCGCGGTGTCATTTCACGCAGACGCCTCCGCAACCCGGTCATCAGCGTCGGGAACCTGACGGTGGGGGGGACCGGGAAAACGCCCTTCGTGGCCTATCTGGCCGGCGTGCTCAAGAAGGCGGGCTACGAGCCGGTCATCCTGAGCCGCGGCTACCGGGGCAAGGCCGAGCGCTCGACTCTGGTGGTCAGCGACGGCAGGAACGTTCTGTGCGATCCGGCCAGCAGCGGAGACGAGCCCTTTCTGCTCGCCGGCCAGCTTCCCGGAGTCCGCGTCGCGGTCGGCAAGAACCGGCACCGTTCGGGAACGCTGGTGGAAGAGGCCGCGGACGGCAGGGTCATCCACATTCTGGACGACGGTTTCCAGCACCAGCAGCTCAAGCGCAACCTGGACATTCTGCTGGTGGATGCCACCGATCCTTTCGGCGGCGGTCAACTGCTGCCCGCGGGGCGGCTCCGGGAGCCCCTCGCCGCCATGGGCCGCGCCGACCTGGTGGTCATCACCCGGTCCCACCTGTTGGGGGAGGTCGACGACCTGGAGGCGGTGATCCGCAGACACAACAAGCTGACGCCCATTTCCTACTTCTATCACGATGCCGTCGGCGTCTTCGATCTCAAGAGCCGGGAACAATTCCGGACTCGAGATTTCGTGGGCAGGCGGGTCATCGCCCTGGCGGCCATCGGAAATCCCGGACTCTTCGTCCGGGACCTGGAGCATTACCAGATGGACGTGAGGCACCAGCTCCTGTTCCCCGATCATCATCCCTACAGCCAGAGCGATCTGGACCAGGCCCTGGAGAGTCTGGATGAGCACGGAGCCGGGGTGTTGATGACGACCGAGAAGGACGCGGTCCGTCTCCAGGGCCTGGAATTCGGCGCCGGCCGGATCTTCGTATTGAAGATCGAGGCGTTGCCCGAAGACCCGGCGGAGTACCGCAAGTTTCTCTTGGATGAGGTCGCCGGCCTTCCCAATCCGCACTGAAGGAGGGCTGCGTGCAGGAGCGATGAAGCAGGTCCTGGTTCGCTGCACCAACTGGATCGGAGACGCCGTCATGTCGCTGGCGGCCCTGAGGGAGCTGCGCCGGCTGCAGCCCCAGGCCCGGTTGACTCTCCTGGCCCGGAAATGGGTGGCTCCGATCTTCGATGGACAAGGTTTGGCGGATCGGGTGGTCACGCTCGAGAACCGGTCCCTGGGGGTGCGGGGAGTATTCCGTGTGGGACGGCGGCTCCGGGGATTCGATACGGCGGTTCTCTTCCAGAACGCTTTCGAAGCGGCGCTGCTGGCGCTGACGGCGCGCATTCCGAACCGGATCGGCTACGCCACCGACGGACGGCGGCTCCTGCTGACTCAAGGCGTTCGGCCCCGAATCAAGGACCTTGGCCGTCACCAGACCTATTACTATCTGGATCTGCTCTTCCAGGCGGGCGTCTCGCCCATCGACTACCTGGAAGATTCCTCGTTCCGGCCCGACATCCGCATCACCCCCTCCCGGGCGCAACTGGAGTCGGCCGACTCCCTGCTCGGCGAGGCGGGCGCCGACAGCGGCAGGCCCTTGGTGGGGCTGAATCCGGGAGCGGCCTTCGGCTCGGCCAAGCGGTGGTTCCCGGAGCGCTACGCGGAGGTGGCCGATCGCCTGATCCGGGAGATGGACGCCGAGGTCGTGCTCCTGGGCTCCAGTGCGGAGACGCCGATTGCGGTCCAGGTCCGGGAGCGGATGAAGCAGACTCCCCGGTTCCTGGTGGGACGGACCTCGCTCTCCGCCCTCATCGGGGTGCTGGCCCGGTGCCGGCTGTTTCTGGGAAACGATTCGGGTCCCATGCACCTGTCGGCGGCGCTGGGAGTGCCGCTGGTGGCGGTATTCGGATCCACGGACGAAGTGGCCACGGGACCCTTCAGCCCGAACGCCGCCGTCATCCACAAGCACGTGGAGTGCAGTCCTTGCCTGCTTCGAGAGTGTCCCATCGATCTGCGCTGCTTCGATCGCATTGACACCGGGGAGGTCTACCGGGCGGCCCGAAGGCTGTTGACGGAGCATCAGGCTCCGAGACGCCCGTGATACGATGAGCTTCCGTCTCGAGGGGCCCGTTCTATGCTCCGAAACTTCTCTTCCGTTGCTTCCGGCAGCACCCGCCCCGCTTCCTCGACCGCTCTGAACTGCCCGGAAAAGATCCTGATCGTCCGCCTGGGCGCGCTCGGCGACATCGTTCACGCCCTGCCGGCCCAACAGCAGATCCACCGCCGCTTCCCCAACTGTGAGATCCACTGGCTGGTGGAGCCCCACTACCGCGGCCTGTTGGAGACCGTTCCGGGCATCCACCGGATCTGGACCGCCGACACCAAGCGCTGGCGGCGCCGGCCGGGCACGGCGTTGGACCTGGTCCGCCTGGTTCCGGCCTTGCGGCGGGAGCGATTCGACCTGGCGCTGGACTTTCAGGGGCTGATCAAGTCGGCGTTCCTGGCCCGTCTTTCGGGCGCCGGGCGGCGAATGGGGTTCTGCCGGGAACGATGCCGCGAGCCGGCGGCGGCCGGCTTCTATACCGACACCGTCCCGACCAGCGGAGACGGCCACGTCATCGATCTGAACCTGGAGCTGGCGGGGTCGCTGGGCTGCGCCGGAGAGGCCACGGCCAGGGTGCCTTTTCGAATCCCCGCCGAGGCAAGGCATTACGTCGACTCCCGGCTGCAAGCGGCCGGCGGCGGCCGGCCGGTCCTGTTGAATCCGGGCGCCGGGTGGCCCACCAAGCTCTGGCCCGCCCGCAGGTTCGCCCGCCTGGGAGCCGAGATCCGGCGGCGCCTGAATCTTCCGGTGGTCATCACCTACGGTCCGGGAGAGGAGGACCTGGTCCGGGAGATCCGGGACTGCTCCCGTCCCGGGTCCGTGGCCGGATTCCCCACCACGATCCTGGAACTGGCGGCGCTCTGCCGGCGCGCCTGCCTGATGGTGGCGGGAGACACGGGGCCCCTTCACCTGGCGGTGGCGGTGGGAACCCCGGCGGTGGCGGTGATGGGTCCCTCCATCGCCCGGCGCAACGGACCCTTCCACCCGGAGGATCGGATCGTCAAGCGTTACCTCTACTGCTCGGACTGCAACAAGCGGAGCTGCGGGGAGTTCATCTGCATGAACATTTCCGTGGAACAGGTCTTCCGTGCCGTCCGCCGGCGGTTGTCGGCGGCTGTGGGAGGGCCGGAACCCCGATGACCCTGGTTCAGAGAATCCGGGTTCCCGCCGGTCTCGCCTTCGGTCTCCTCCTCTTCGTGTTCGCCCAGCCGCGTCCGGACCTGTTCTGGCTCGGAATGCCGGTGGCGGCCATGGGCGCCGGCATCCGCCTCTGGGCCTCGGGACACCTGGACAAGTGGCGGGGGCTGGCCCGGACGGGACCCTACCGCCTGACCCGGAATCCGCTCTACCTGGGGTCTTTTCTGGCCGGGCTCGGTTTCACCGCGGCGGCGGCGGAGCTGTGGCTGCTCCTGGCCTATCTCGTCCTTTTTCCGGGCATCTACTGGCCGGTGATGCTCCGTGAGGAGCGTGAATTGCACAGCCATTACGGGGACGACTACGCTGCGTACGCCGCCGGGGTGCCCCGATTCTGGCCGGTTCGGTTCCCGGGCCCGATCGCCACCGGAGCCGGTACGACCGCTCACTTCCAGTGGAAGCTCTTCCTTCGGAACCGGGAACACCGTTTCCTCATCTCGGTGGTCCTGGCCGGAATCATCTTCTCCTGGAAAATGGGATGAGGCGCCCAATGGCCGGCTCCCGGCGGTGGACACGCCTGTCGCCGGCCCTCCCGCTGATTCTGACGTCCGCCCTCCTCTGCCTCCCCCTCCCGGCCCGGTCCGAGACGCCCCGGCCGCTCCTGGACCGGGGGACTCGTTACAGCGCGCCTTTCCAAACCGGAGAGAAGCTGCGATACGAGGTCAACTGGAAGCCCCTGTTCGCCTCGCCGGCCTTCAAGGCGGGAGAGTTGGCCTTCACCGTGAAGCGTTCCCGGTATCGGAAGAGGCCGGCCTGGACCATCACCATGGAGGCGGTATCGGCAGGCCGCCTGGTGGAAGTCGCCAAGATATCGGTGCGGAATCGCTTCGAATCCATTATCGACGCCCGGAATTTCCACTCCTATCGGATCTTCCGGGAGCATCGCGAGGGAAAACGCAAACGCGATCTGCTCTCCGTCTTCGACTACCGCAGCGACACCGCGTTCTTCCGTGACCTGGACGTGTCAAAGGATCCACCGCGGGAGCTTCACAGCCGCACCTCGGATGGGATGCCGGGCCCGGTCACTGACCTGCTGTCGGCCATCTACGTGGCGCGGCTCCATCGGCTGGAGGACGGGAGCCGGTACCGCGCGCATCTGGCCGACCGCGGCAAGTTCAAGGATCTGCTGGTCCGGGTGGAGGAGACGGAGAGAGTCGAACTCCGGATCGGGGCTTTCGACACCGTCCGGCTCCGGGTCGAGGGGGGAATCCTCTCCCAGGGGAGGACGCTGCGGGTCTGGTACTCGCGGGACCCGCTTCGGGTTCCCGTCAAGTTCGAGGCCGAGGTCAAGTTCGGCCGGATCTACGGCGAACTCATCGGGTTGGAGGCGGGCGCCGTGGGCCGGAGCCTGATTCGAAGCCGATAGCCGCCTGGCCGCTTCGCGGCAGGTCTGCCGGCGGTCAGTTCGAAGCGGGTTCCACCCGAGCTTCCGGTGATAGAATGTCGCCGGCCTGAAAAGCAGGGTGGGCGATCGCCTTCCGGCAGACGCCGGGCGGAGGAAAGTCCGAACACCTCAGGGCAGCGTGCTTCCTAACGGGAAGGGGGGGTGACCCTACGGAAAGTGCCACAGAAAAGATACCGCCTCCGGTTCCGTCACCGGGACCGAAGGTAAGGGTGAAATGGCGGGGTAAGAGCCCACCGCTTCGATGGTGACATCGAAGGCACGGTAAACCCCACGCGGTGCAAGGCCAAATAGGCTCCGTACGAGTCGGCCCGGCTCATTCGCTGGCCCCCGGGCCAGGCGGAGGCGGAGCGGGTAGGCCGCCCGAGGGCCGGGGCGACCCGGCCCCTAGAGGAATGATCGCCGCCCAGGGCTATCGCCCGGGGTACAGAATTCGGCTTACAGCCCTGCTTTTCAGGACCTGCATTCTTCTACTTCCGGCATGAGCAGCGACAAGCATCCATCAGCGTCCCCCGGCTATGAGGGCGGCCTGACGGACGTCGACGGCATCCGGGTCGGGCATGCCGTCGATCCCCGGCGTCCCACGGGAGTCACCGTCGTCCTGCCGGAACGGGAAGTGATGGCCGGAGTGGACATACGCGGCTCCGCTCCCGGCACCCGCGAAACCGCCCTGCTGGACCCGGTGCGCTCGGTGAAGCGCATCCACGCTCTGGTCCTCTCCGGCGGCAGCGCCTTCGGTCTGGACGCGGCCTCCGGAGTGGTCCGGTACCTGGAGGAACGGGGAGTGGGGTACGAGACACCGGTGGCACGGGTCCCCATCGTGCCTTCGGCCATCCTTTTCGACCTGGCGCTGGGAGACGCCTCGATCCGCCCGGGTCCCGGATTGGGACGCCGGGCCTGCCGAAACGCCGCGGCCGGACCGGTCCCCGAGGGCAACGCCGGCGTGGGAGCCGGAGCCACCGTGGGCAAGATTCTGGGTCACGAACGCGCCATGAAGGGGGGCCTGGGTTCTGCGGCCGTCCGGGCCGGCCCCCTGGTGGTGGCGGCCCTGGTCGCGGTCAACGCCGTGGGCGACGTCATCGATCCGGAGACCGGCAGGATCCTGGCGGGCGTCCGCGGCGCCGGCGGCCGGGGATTCGCCGACACCATGATGGTCCTGAAGGAACGGGGACTTCCGGCACGGGGCCGGGGCGAGGGCGAGAACACGACCCTGGGCGTGATCGCCACCAACGCCGAGTTCGACAAGGCGTCCCTGACCAAGATCGCCCAGATGTCCCACGACGGGCTGGCCCGGACCATCCGTCCCGTCCACATGCCGGCGGACGGCGATACCCTGTTCGCCCTTTCCACCGAATCGACACAAGGGCAGGACCTCGGTTTGGTCGGGGCCCTCGCGGCCCAAGTCACCGCCCGCGCCGTGGTCCGGGCCGTCCTCCGGGCCCGGCCGCTTCCCGGCTATCCCTGCGCGTCGGACTTCCTGTAGGGATTCTCCTTAGATGCGTACCTTGCCGGCGGGAAGATAAACTGGACGGACAGCGGGCTGGTGCGGAACACCAGGAGGGACCATGAAGCTGAAAGTCGTGATCCATGAAGCAGATGAGGGCGGGTACTGGGCGGAAGTGCCGTCCATCCCAGGGTGTGCGACTCAGGGAGACTCGTTTGAAGATCTGCTGGTCAATCTCTATGAAGCCGTCGAGGGGTGTCTATCTGTCGAGATCGAGGATATTCCCGTCTCCGAGACAGACTGACCTTAAGGCCCAACCGCCTTCCGGTTACCCCTGCGCGTCGGACTTCCTGTAGGGATTCTCCGTTCTGTTAAGATAGGCTCCTCTCAGGTGGGGACGTAGCTCAGCTCGGAAGAGCGCCTGAATCGCACTCAGGAGGTCGTGGGTTCGAATCCCATCGTCTCCACCAATTTCACTCCCAAAGGTGTCCTGCTCGACGATGCGTTTGAAGCTGGCCTGCAAGTTTCCACGCGCATCGATCACTCGGTCGTTACCCTCGACGATCGTCACCCACGCGGCTTCGAACTCTTGTACAGCGCCTCCGATCGACGCTTCAATCCCTCGCCGACAGCGGTGAAACCGGCACGCATGAAACCGCCAAAACAAAGCAACACCAGCGGCGCGAGCACGCCGGTCAATCGGTCCGCGTTGTGGTAAGAGCAGCTCGTTTCGCTGACGGGTTCCAGATACTGTTCCCGCACTGCCGCCGAACCACCCCGAAGGAAAACTGGGTCTTGCCACTACAGTAGGATTCTCATCTGCCCTTCCCGCAAAGGGACTGATGGATTGGGAGCGGCCCCGGCGAATGTCAGCCTGAATGCCCGAGTTTTCGATTATCCGGATACCTGCACGCGGTAGAGTTCTTGCATCGGCGTATTGTTCAGTGATCGGCGGAGTCCCAGTCGGGCGAGCGCAGTGGCCACGGCCTTGACATCGGATTTGTCGAAGCGTCCCTTGGGGCGCGATCTGAGGTAGTGAACGATCGCCGCACGTGCTTTCGGTTGGTTGATGGCAGTGATCTGTCGGAGAGAGAGCATCACCAAGGTTTCCCAGCTCGGACGGTTGCGGTGCAGCAATTCGTGGGCTGAATTCCGTGTGATCGTTCCTTCCGTAACACTGAATACCTCTGTGGCCAGGCGATGCCGCCACCAGGCACGAGCAAGGGGACAATCGGAAAACACGGATACGTTCCCTCGAACAAAAATTCCGCCGGTGCGTCGAAGGAAGTTGCGCGTCTGACTCTCGTGGATGTTACCTCGGCGTTGACCGGCTAGAAATGCTCCGGTTAGTTTCGCACCATCGTCGCCGAGTCGGTACCCCTCAATCCATTTGATGTGGCAGAGGAACCAGAAGTGCGGCATCGATGCGACACGAGGTTTAATCTGCTTCTGCCATTCCCCACCGAGTTCCTCCTCAAGTTCGAGTGGTGGCTGTTGATACTCGCTGGGCGTCAGTTTCCTTGGCAGAAGAGGTGCCTCGATCTCTTCGTCCGCGCCCAGCCCAATCTGGCCACGAAGGTAGCGGCCTAGCCCTCGTGGTCCGTTGGTCACAGCTTTCTTGAGTTCCTTCTGTCGCTCTCGAACCGCCCGGATAATCTTTCGGCGCTCGGCACGGCTTTTTTTCTTGTGATATTTCTTCTCGAAAATAAGCTTAGCTTGCCATTGTCCAAACGATTCCGCGGCCCTATCGAGCGTGCTGTTATCCATGGTTGGTGACCGCGATCTCCTGCCTCGGATAGAATGGCTCAATAACCGTGGCCGCGAGTGCAGGATCATAGTTCTCTTCCGACCATGATGGCACTCCCACATCGCGTAGCCGACGCCGAATCTCGTCAGCTATCGGGAGTTCGGCATGAGGTCCATCCTTTTTGAATGCGGACGGGAAATGACCGCAGACTCCAATCAATGCTGCGACTTGTAACGTGCGACTGTCCCTGATGTCGTCGTAGATATCCGTTGCCAGCTTGACAACAAAGTGCGGGTCACCCGTACCGAGAATTGGGGTTATTTCCATTCTGCCCGCCTCCAGCCCAGGTTCTTTGCGGAAGCGTAGTAGCGATCTCGCCAACGTATTTACTCGCCGCGTGTTTCCTCGAGCGAGCCACCATCCCGCGGGTACGCGTAACGGTTCCTGACTCCACATTGCATGGAGCTCGTCGCCAGCAAGATCGATTTCTTGCATCGCCATGAGCCCAGGGATTATGTAGGCGTTGCCGTCCGCGTCGTCCTTGTCCCACCCCAATCTCTGCTTCGAATCGCTGGAGGTCTCGGTAAGGGCCAACAAGGTCTTTGGGCACCTAACCTCAATTGCCCAAGCAACACGACCTTCCACAAGCAAGCGGTCTAACGTCGGTGCGCCTTTGATTGAGTGATAAACGGTTGTTCGACAGTTCCCAACGCGCACTAGCCCGAGTTTACCGTGTTGGGCCACAGAATACAGATAAGTTCTTTTTTTCATAGATATAGAGAAGACTGTCCGTATGACCTAACGAGGCTGCGGCAGGGGTTGGATCGTGTGGCTGTCGAGGCCCAGGATTTCGTA
>JAJDTT010000237.1 GCA_022827025.1 Acidobacteriota bacterium | reverse complement strand
TGCACCTCAAAATCGTGAAAATCTGGCCTCGATTCTCCACTTTCTCGCTACGATCATTTCTACCGCGCAGACTCCTAGGGAGAGTTTTTCAGATTTTCAGACGGGGGTCCAAGGCGTCCCGGAGTCCGTCCCCGAGAAAATTTACGCTCAACAGGCTCACGAAAATCAAGAGTCCCGGGAAGACGGCCAGCCAGGGGGCGACCTTCAGGTAGTGCTGAGCATTGAGCAGCATGTTGCCCCAACTGGGAAGCGGCGGCTGGATGCCGAGCCCCAGGTAGCTGAGGCTGGACTCGGCCAGGATGGCGTAGCCCAGGTTGAGGGTGGCGTAGACGATGATGGGCGCCATGGTGTTGGGCAGGATGTGGCGCAGGATGATCCTCCAATGCGGAATCCCCACCACCCTGGCCGAGTCCACGAACTCCATTTCCCGCAGGGAGAGGAAGGAGCCGCGAACGATGCGCGCCAGGCTCATCCACCCGAAGATCACCAGGATGCCGACGATCTCCCAGACGGTCCCCTTCCCCAGGCGGGAGAGGATCAGGAGCAGGGGCAGGCTGGGGATGGAGAGCATGAGGTCGGTGAAACGCATCAGCAGGGTGTCGACGAAGCCTCCGAAGTATCCCGAGACGGCGCCGATGAGGATGCCGGCCAGGGCGCTCAGCAAGGCGGCCGAGAGTCCCACGAAGAGGGAGACCCGCCCTCCCTGGAGCAGCCGCGTCAGGACGTCGCGGCCCAGTTCGTCCGTCCCCAGCCAGTGGGACGCGGAGGGCGGCTGCAGATTCTGCTGCAGATGGACCAGGCTGTAGCCGTGAGGCGAGAGCCAGGGTCCCAGCAGCGAGACCAGGGCGATGATTACCAGGACGCTCAACGAGATCATGGCCAGGCGATGCCGGCGGAGCCTCTGCCAGGCGGTGACGCCCGATCGGTTTCGAGACGGTTCCATGGTCGCCGGTTACTCCATTCGGATCCTGGGGTCCAGGAAGGCGTAGGCCACTTCGGCCAACAGATTGAACAGGGCCACCAGCAATCCGAAGATGAGGAAGATGGCCATGGCCAGGTAGTAGTCGTTGTTCATCAGCGAATCGAAGATCAGTCTCCCCATGCCGGGCCAGGAGAAGACGATCTCGGTCACCACGGCTCCGCCGATCAGGGCGGGGATGGTCAGGGCGATCAGGGTCACGATGGGAATCAGCGCGTTCCGGAGAGCGTGGCGCACCCAGATCACCCTTCCCGCGAGACCCTTGGCCCGGGCCGTCAGAATGTAGTCCTGGCGGATCACCTCCAACAGGCTGGAGCGCATGTAGCGCATCCAGCTTGCGGTGCTGAAGAAGCTCAGCACCAGAACCGGGGCGACGTAGTACCGGGCCTGCCCCCAGAAGCCCAGACCCGGCTCGATGGAGGGATGTCCTCCCGGCGGCAGCCAGCCGAGAACCACCGAGAAGAGGAGGATCACCAGAATCCCCGACCAGAAGACGGGGAAGGAGATCCCCACGAAGGCGACCAGCGAGAGGAGATAGTCCGCCACGGAATACTGGCGCAGAGCGCTGTAGACCCCGATGGGAATGGCGATGAGGATGCTCAACAGCAGGCTGAGGCCGGTCAGGGCCAGGGTGTTGGCCAGACGCTGGGGAAGGATGCTGGTGATGGGGCGATGGTAGAGGCGAGAATATCCCAGGTTCCCTTGGGCGACCTGGGAGAGCCAGCGGAAGTACTGGATGTAAATCGGATCGTCCAGGCCGTAGACGGCCCTCAGGCGCTCGACCTCCTCCGGGGTCACGTTGGGATTGGACAGCACCAGCATGTCCATGGGGTCCCCGGGCGCCAGTTGCATCAGGGTGAAGACCACGACGGTGACGAAGAAGACCACCGGGATGGTTTGGAGGGACCGTCTCAGCAGGTGTCGGAACATGGATCGGGTTGGTGAGGGAGGTTCAAGGTTTGGGGGAGAGTCTGGTGGTCATCGGTTGTTGTGTTGGTGTTTTGTTGGTCGGGGGATCGGCGCCCGGAAGGACGCCGGTCCCAGTCGGCGCGTAAAACACGCCGCTCCGGACGCCGGTCCCAGTCGGCGCCGGGGACGACGCCGCTCCGGACGACGCCGCTCCGGACGCTCCTTGGCGACATGGATGTCGCCGCTTCCAGGCGCCAGTTTTCGACTCCCCAACCCAGGTATTGATCCGGGTACGGGACGTAGCCGGTCAGGCGCCGGTCCATGCTCACGACCCGGACGTGCCAGTACAGGGGCAGGGTGGGCAGCTCGCGCACCCAGATTTCCTGCTGGCGGCGCAGCAGGCCGTAGCGTTCCTCGTCGTCGATGGTGCCCAGCGCCTGCCGGATCAGGTCCTTGTTCTCCTGGACCGCGTCCCAGGGCGACCCTTCCGTCAACTGATCCAGGTTCGTGCCCCTGGGCAACCATAGCCCATGGGCGGACACCGTGGCCTCGGGCTGGATCACCCAGCGCCAGACGGCCACGCCTCCGGGTTGCAGATTCTGCCTCTGCAGCGTGTCGGGAAAGAGCATCCGCGCCGACTCGGGCCGGATCTCGACCTGGATGCCCAACTCCTGCCACAGGGCCTGGAGCACCGAAACCACCTGCAGCCGGGTCCGGTCCCCCGCGATCGTGATCAGGGTCAGGCGCATGGGCTCTCCCCGGGCGTTCCGGAGCGGACCGTCCCCTTCCCTGGACCAGCCGGCCTGTTCCAAGAGTCTTTGCGCCTGTCCCGGATCATAGCCATAACGGAACAGCCTCGGGTTGTGCGCCGGATGACCGGGATGGACCCAGGAGTGGGCCGGGGGTTGCTTTCCCCGGAAGATGGCGTGGTTGATCCCGGCCCGGTCGATGGCCAGGAGGAGTGCCCGCCGCACCCTCAGGTCGTCGAAGGGGGGGTGCTTGATCTGCAAGGTGGCGTGCTCCAGCCAGGCCGAATCGACATAGCGGATTTCGATCCCGGGAGACTCCTCCAATTCGCGGGCCTGTTCCAGAGTCAGCCAGCCGTCCGTGAGGTGGACCTGCCGGGTGGAGACGGCGATGGCCAGGGCGTTGAGATCGGGAATCACCCGCACCAGGATCCGCTCCAGGTTGGGCGGCGGGCCCAGGTTGTAGGCTGGATTGCGGACCAGCAGGATATGGCTGCCCGAGACCCATTCCCGGACTTGGAAGGGGCCGTTGGCCTTGGGATAGACGCTGACCCTCTCGTCGGCCAGGAACCGGTCCCAATAGGCCCCTCCCTCCGAGCGGTACTGCTCCCAGATGGGGCGGTAGTAGCTCTCGGGGATGAGACGCAGCCGGAGGTCCGCGTTCCCGAAGGGCCACAGCGTCTTGTAGGACACCCGGATGGTGTGCGAATCCAGAGCCTGGACGCCGCCGATGGGCTCCATGTAGGACGCCCCGTGAGGGTACTGCCCGTCACTCATGAGCTCCCAGGCGAAAGCCGCGTCGCGGGCGGTGATCTCGGTTCCGTCGGCCCATTCGAGACCCCGCCTCAGATGGAACGTGGCGTCCATCACCCCCTTTTCGTAGTCCACCTTCCAGAGACCGTTCTCCAGGGTGGGCAACTCGGTGCAGAGCACGCAGTAGGGCCGGCGGCGGGAATCGATGAGCAGCAGCGGACGCCAGATGAAGGAGCCCACGTCGCCCGAAACCATGAGGTTCCCCACGATTCCGAAGAGAGCGTCCGGTTCCTGGGAAACGCCGATCACCAAGGTCTTGCCGGGCTCCGGAACGGGAAGATCCGCCTGCCCGCCGCAACCGGGAGCGGCCACACAGACGAAGGCCGCCAGGAGCGAAAACCGAAAAACCAGCAGCGCCGTCGACATCTTCAGTCCCTGTCTCTCATCTTGCCCGACCCGGGCTCGCGGCGGTATATTGGCCGCCTCCATGGGCCGGGGTCAACAGCCTCTGGCGAAAGTCCCGCGTCGAGGATCCGCACCTGTGACTCACCTGCTGGAAGTAAAACGGTTGAGCGCCCGCTACTACACTCCCGGCGGCGTGGTTCGGGCCGTCGACTCCATCTCCTATTCCCTGGATCAGGGGGAGACCCTGGGACTGGTGGGCGAGAGCGGCTGCGGCAAGAGCGCCAGCGCCCTCTGCCTGCTCCGGCTCCTGCCCGACCCTCCCGGAAGGATCGTGGGAGGCGAAATCCTCTTCGACGGCCGGGACCTGCTCCAGCTCAGCGACCGGGAGATGCGCAAGGTCCGCTGGTCCGAGATCGCCATGGTCTTCCAGGATCCGCTGGCGTCCCTCAACCCCGTCCTGACCATCGGCTTCCAGATCCAGGAGGTATTGCGGCTGCATGAGGGGATGACCTACCGGCAGTCCCGGGACCGGGCCCGCGAGCTTCTGGGACTGGTGGGAATCCCCGACCCGGAGAGGCGGCTGGACCAGTACAGCCACGAATACTCCGGAGGCATGCGGCAACGGGCCATGATCGCCATGGCCCTGGCGTGCAAGCCGCGCCTCCTGATCGCGGATGAACCGACGACCGCGCTGGACGTGACCCTCCAGGCCCAGATCGTGGACCTGGTCAAGGAACTGCAGCAGAAGCTGGGGATGGCGGTGATCTGGATCAGCCACGACCTGGGAGTGATCGCCCGGCTGGCCCAGCGGGTGATGGTCATGTACGCCGGCGCCATCGTGGAGGAGGCCGACGTCCGGGCCCTCTACCATACCCCCGGGCATCCCTATACCAGGGGTTTGCTGCGGGCCACCCCCCACGCCGGGGCCGGGAGGGAGCGCCTGGCCTCCATTCCAGGGCAGCCGCCCGACCTGATCGAGGCGCTTCCGGGCTGTCCCTTCGCGCCGCGGTGCGAACACACCGTCCAGCGGTGCCGGCAGGAGGTCCCTGTTCTGGAGCCGGTGGGGCCGGCCCACCGGGTGTCCTGCTGGCAGAAGGACGGGTTGGCGGGAGGGGCCGGATGACTGTGGCGGAAGCCCCGGAACTGGTGCGGGTGGAAGGACTCAAGCAATACTATCCGGTGAACCGGGGCGTCCTGTTTCGGCGCCAGGTGGGAGCGGTGCGCGCCGTCGACGGTATCTCATTCCTGATTCGGAGAGGGGAGACGCTGGGGCTGGTGGGAGAGAGCGGTTGCGGCAAGTCGAGCACCGGGCGAGCCATCCTGCAACTGCAGCGTCCCACCGCCGGCCGGGTTTTCCTGGACGGCGTGGAGCTGACCGGGATCAAAGGCCGGACCCTGAGGCGCATGCGCCGCCGGATGCAGATGATTTTTCAGGATCCGTACGCCTCTCTGAACCCCCGGATGACGGCGGGACAGATCCTGTCCGAACCTCTGGAGATCCATCGACTGGCCCGGGGGCGCCGGAAGGAGCGGGTGCGGGAACTCATGGATCTGGTGGGACTCAACCCCGGCTACGCCGACCGCTACCCCCACGAGTTCTCCGGCGGCCAGCGCCAACGGATCGGTATCGCCCGGGCCCTGGCCCTGCAGCCCGACTTCATCATCTGCGACGAGCCGGTTTCGGCTCTGGACGTCTCGATCCAGGCGCAGGTCATCAATCTTCTGGAAGATCTTCAGGAGCGTTTCGGGCTGACCTACCTGTTCATCGCCCACGACCTGAGCATGGTCCGGCACATCAGCGACCGGGTCGCAGTCATGTACCTGGGCCGGATCGTGGAGTCGGCCGGCCGGGACGACCTCTACGAAGACCCGCTGCACCCCTATACGCAGGCGCTCATCTCGGCGGTCCCCCTGCCCGACCCCGACCTGGAGGCCCGGCGCAGCAGGATCGTCCTGCAGGGAGACCCCCCCGACCCGGCAGACCCGCCGGCCGGCTGCAACTTCTGCACGCGGTGTCCGGTTGCCGTCGATCGATGTCACCAGGAAGACCCCCCGCTGCAGGAGGTTCGGCCGGGACATTGGGCGGCCTGTCATTTGGTTGCATGAACGTTCCATGAGGGAGACATACGTCATGAAGAAACCGATCGGTCTTGCAATTGTTCTGCTCTCGGCCTCCGTTTCCGCGCTCGGAGAGACGGAGCGGTCACAGGCGGAAACGGATGCCATCGCCACCATCCAGGAGAAAGGGGGCCTGGTGCTGGAAGTCGCCCAGAACGACCCCAGCCTCGACGTCGCCTTCCACCTGGCCTCGGAACCGGCGGAGGACGGAGATCTGGCGCCCCTGGAGCAGCTCACGAACGTGATCAACCTGAACCTGCGCAAGGCGGCCGTCACCGATGCCGGCCTGGCCCACGTGAAGGGGCTCAAGACTCTCCAGCGCCTCCACCTGGAAAAGACCGCCGTCACCGACGCCGGCCTGGCCGAGCTCAAGGACCTGACCAACCTGGTCTACCTGAACCTGTACGAGACGGCGGTCAGCGACGCCGGGCTCCAGCATCTGAAAGGCCTCCCCAAACTCCGGAAGTTGTTCCTCTGGAAGACCAAGGTGACCCCGGCCGGCGTGGACGCCTTGCGCCAGTCGCTGCCCGAGCTGGAAGTGGTCCTGGGCCAGGAACTCGCTCCCGATCCTCCCGAGGAGAAGACCGGCGAGGAAGAGGAGAAGAAGGCGGACTGAGATCAGACGCAGCCGGGATACTCCCGGCCCCGCAGAAGCCGATAGCTCGGCATGGGAACGGCCGGGTTCGTCCACTTGGAGCGGGCCGTCATGTAGTGCACGGCGAAACCGCGCCGGGAACGGCTCGTCCGGTTGGGCCGGGAGCTGTGCAGCAGCAGGCTGTGATGAAATGAGCAACTCCCCGCCGGCATGACCATGGGCACCTCGGACGCCAGGTCCATGGCGCTCGCCGGAACCTGCTTGTCGACACGGTCCCCGATCTGCCAGGGCTGGCCGTGGTCCACGATTCCGCCGAGGTGGCTGCCCGGTATCACCCACATGCTCCCGTTGGCCACGGTGACGTCATCCAGCGCCGACCAACAGGTGACCAGCGCCATGGGCTCGATGAAGAAATAAGCCGAATCCTGATGGTACGGCTTCTCGACGCCCCCGGGCGGCTTCATGAAGAGCTGGCTTTCGAAGAGCTTCACGTCGGGACCGATCAGGTCCTCCACCATGTCCAGGATGACGCGGTTCCTGGCGTGGCCGAGAAAGACGGGATCGTTCTCGGCGCAATGGTCCAGCTTGCGAATCGTCTCGACACAACGGCGGCCGTTGGCCGTGGGTTCCAGTTCCAGGTTCCCCTCGGGAAAAGGGACTCGCCCCTCGGCGATGTCCTCCGTCCGCTGTTTCAGCGCCTCCACTTCATCCGGAGGGATGACGTTCTCCACGATCAGGTAGCCCCGAGTTCGATATTGCGTGACTTGGGCCTCGGTCAGTCTCTTCATGCCGGGAAGTATAGCACCGGCGGAAAACGGGGAAAGATGAGCTGCGAAAGGGCTACAAAAAGGGGTAGCCGTGGATTACGGACACGACGATGGAGAGGATGGTGAGGACGATGCAGACGGCGGCGGCGACCAGGTGGTTCAGGCGCTCCGGTTTCATGGGGTCCAGCCAGCGAGCCAACAGGTAGCCTCCCAGGAATCCCCCCGCATGAGCCCAGTTGTCGATTCTCGGGAAGATGAATCCGAAGATCCCCAGGATAATGGCGTAGCCTCGGGCCTGCCGGCTGAGGTGGCTGCCGATGCCGCGGCGGCCGGAGTAGACCAGCGCCCCCAGAAGACCGAATACGGCCGCGGAGGAGCCGACCGACAACATGGCTCCCCGGAGTGGTCCGGGCAGGAAGGGTAGGAACATCCCGGTCAGGGAGCTCAAGCCGAATCCGGCCGCGGTGGCCACGGTGTAGATGAGGATCATCCGGCCGGCGCCGTAGATCTCCGCGGTGGCCGGCGCCAGTTGGCGCACCCACATCAGGTTGAATCCGATGTGCAGCAGGCCGCCGTGCAGCCAACCGGCACTGAGCACGGTCCACCAGCGGTCGTATTGAAACACGGGCACGGCGCCGCTGGCTCCGAACAGGAACAGGCCGCGCCGGCCGGGAGACAACAGCGAGAACATGCCTCCACCCCGCGTCTCCCCGGAACCCACGACCAGGGTCGCGATATACAGGAAGATGCAGCCCACCGTCACCAGGCGGAGAAAACCGAAGTCGTCCCCCAGAATCCGCACCAGGGGCGCGAATCCCCAGAGGCCCGGGTTCTTGCAACCGCACTCATAGCATTCGGCGTCGTTGACTCCCACCAACAGGCCGCAGGATCGGCACACCACCGAGCCGGTCGTCTGTCGTCTGAACACGGTCGTACTCCCTCTCCGGACCTCAGCGGATGGTTCCGCGCCCAGTGTACCAGCAAGAGGGCGTCCACAAGGGGGAAGAGGGCGCCCCTACGGCCGGAGAGCGAATTGGAACCGGTCCGGATCGAAGGAATCGGAATGCGTGCGGTCGAGGAGTTTTCGGGCGGCGCGGCGGCCGACTTCCCAACTGACTCCCATGCCGTGTCCCCCCAGGGCGGCGACCCAGAAAAAATTCTCCAGCGCCGGGTCCCAACCGATGACGAAGGAGGTGTCGGACGCCTTGGTGCGAAAGCAGGACCAGACCCGCTCCTGGACGGCGTCTCTCAGGTGGGGCAGCTTGGACCAGCAGAGCCGGGCCAGCGCCTCGGTCATGTCCGCGTCCACGGTGGGTTCCAGGCTCTCGGTCTCGCCCTCGTCGCAGACGCTGATGAGGAGTCCGTCCGACTCGGGTCTGAAATAAAAATTGTCCGCCAGATTCCAGACGATGGGCCAATGGAGATTCACTCCGGGGACACGTCCCAGGACGAAGAGATGACGCTTCAACGGAAGCATGGGGACCCGCGAAGCGCCGGCGAGGCGGCCGACCAGAGGCGCCCAGGCGCCGGCGGCGTTGACCAGCCGGCGGGCCGTGATCTCTCCCTGTGTGGTATCGAGCCGGAACGGCCCCGTTCCCCGGCAGCCCCGCAGGCGGCAGTCGAAGAGGAAGGAGACGTCCCGTTCCCGGCTGCCGGCAAGGTAGAGCTGCAGCAGGGCGGAAATGTCCATGATGCCGTCGGCGGGAGTCCAGAGGGCGGCGCCGAAATCGTGGCCGTCCAGCAACGGGACCTTCCGGCGGGCTTCTTGCGGACTCAGGAGATACGATTCGATCAAGCCGGGTTCCCGCATGGCCTCCAAGCGTTTCGCCGGTCCCAGGAGCAACGACCCGACCTGGCGAAAGCCCAGCTCCGACTCGTACTCGTCGTAGGCCCGGCGGCTGGCGGCGGCGGCCCGGCGGATGTCCTCCCGCTCCTCATGCTGCCGCACCATGGCCGCATTCCGGCCCGAGGCGTGGAAGCCGGGCACCGATTCCTGATCGATCACCAGGATCGAACCCGGGAATGACCGGCTCAGGTGAAACGCGGTGGAAGCGCCGGCAAAACCCGCGCCCACGATGAGGATGTCGACCTGCATCCGGAAAACCGTATCGGTTCTCGTGGGGAGAGATCAACAGGAACGGCGGCATCCCTGCCGCCGGGGAGGGGGGACCGGGGGGGGGACGATAGTCCCCCCTCCGCGCTTCCTCACACCATTTCGCGTCGCAAGTCGCAGCACGGAATACGGGGCGGCTAGAAACCGCCCTTCCCGTCGGGCGATTGGAAATCGCCCCTCCATTTTCTTTCTTGACAAATCCGATCGGAATACTAGATAATGCGCCGCGTCGTCGGAAGAGACGGTTATGGAGACTCAAATTCAACCCAACGTCACGCCCCTGCCGGCCCCGGCTGAAATGATGCCGGCCAAGGAACTGGTGGCCTGGGCGTTGGATCAGTGGCACCCCCGGATCGCCGTCTGCACCAGTTTCCAGGCCGAAGGAATGGTCATCCTGGATCTTTGCTGGCGCTACCGCAAGGATATCCGGGTCATGACCATCGATACGGGACGGCTCCCGGCCGAAACTTACGAAATGATGGATCGCGTCCGGGACCACTATGGAATCCGGCCCGAGGTCTTCTTTCCTCACGCCGAGAGCGTGGAGACCATGGTGGGAGAATCCGGGATGAACCTCTTCTACCGATCCCGGGAAGAGCGGGAGCGTTGCTGCCACGTACGAAAGGTGGAACCGTTGACACGGATGCTTCAGCCTCTCGACGCCTGGATGGTCGGCTTGAGGAGAGGTCAGTCTGCGAGCCGCGCGGGCGTCTGCAAGCTGGAGACCGACTGGCAGCACGGCTCCATGATCAAGCTGAGTCCGCTGGCGGATTGGACCCACGAGCAGGTCTGGGACTATATCCGGCGGAACCGGGTTCCGTATCATCCCTTGTACGACCAGGGTTACGGAAGCATCGGCTGTGCCCCCTGCACTCGGGCTCTGCGCCCCGGCGAGCACCCGCGCGCCGGGCGTTGGTGGTGGGAAAACGGAAGCGCCCGGGAATGCGGGATCCACTGCCTTCGCAAAGCCGACTGATCGCGAACCCTCCGTTCGGGAACCCTTGATGAGCACGATGCCGCCCTTCGAGGCGCCGGCGCGCGATTCCAGCCCGAAAAACAGACTGATCTCCCCTTGGGGAGGTCGTCTCGTGGACCTCGTGGCGAGTCCGGAAGAGTCCGAAGAACTCCGGGCACGGGCCTCCTACCTTCCTTCGCTTCAAATATCCCGGCGGAGTGCGCTGGACCTGGAGCTCATGGCGTCCGGGGCCTTCTCCCCTCTGACCCGTTTCATGAGCCGAGCCGACCACGAGCGGGTGGTGGGGGAGATGCGGCTGGAGGCGGACGCCCTCTTTCCCGTTCCGGTCGTACTTCCGGCCGCCGCCTCTCCAGAGCTTCGGCTGGATACCGAGATCGCGCTCCGGGACGGCAGGAACGACCTGCTGGCCATCATGACGGTGGAGGAAATCTACGAGTGGGACGTCCGGGAGACGGCCCGCGAAGTACTCGGCACTCTGGACATGCGGCACCCTCTGGTCGCCGAAATGCATGGCTGGGGCGAAGTCAACCTGTCGGGACGGCTCAAGGTGCTGCCTCCGCCCCGCCGGCCCGATTTCGCCGAGTTGCGGCTGACCCCGGATCAGACCCGTTCCCGCTTGGCGGAGATGGATTTCCCCAACGTGGTCGCCTTTCAGACCCGGAACCCGCTCCACCGGGCGCATGAGGAGCTGACCCGCCGGGCCATGGAGGACACCGGAGGCGCTCTGCTGCTGCATCCCGTCGTGGGCATGACCCGTCCCGGCGACGTGGATCACTACACGCGGGTGCGCACCTACAGGGTCCTGGCCCGCAACTACTACGACTCCCGCCGGGTGCTCTTGAGTCTTCTCCCCCTGGCCATGAGGATGGCCGGTCCCCGGGAGGCCCTCTGGCACGCCCTGATTCGAAGAAATCATGGAGCCAACGCTCTGATCGTCGGCCGGGACCACGCCAGTCCGGGAACGGGACGGGGCGGCCTTCCGTTTTACGAGCCTTACGAGGCGCAGGAACTGGTGCGGCGCTTCAGCGCCGAGACGGGAGTGAAGATGATTCCCTTCCGGCAACTGGTCTACCTGCCGGACGAGGACCGGTACGAAGAGGCCGGCCGCGGGCACGCCGCGACTCGGACCGCGTCCATCTCGGGGTCCCAGGTGCGGGACGACTATCTGCGTAAAGGAAGGGACCTGCCCCGCTGGTTCACGCGGCCCGAAGTGGCGGACATTCTGGCGGAAGCCTACCCGCCGCGCCACCACCAGGGAATCTGTATCTGGCTGACCGGCCTGAGCGGCTCCGGAAAGTCGACGACGGCCCAGGTCCTCACCGTTCTGCTCCAGGAGCATGGAAGGAAGATCACGGTTCTGGACGGCGACGTGGTCCGGACCCATCTCTCCAGGGGACTGGGCTTCAGCAAGGAGGACCGGGACACCAACATTCTCCGGATCGGCTTCGTAGCGTCCCAGATCGTCCGGCATGGAGGCACGGTGATCTGCGCCGCGGTGAGTCCGTACCGGGAGACCCGTAACCAGGTCCGGTCCATGGTGGGAAGCGGCCACTTCGTGGAAGTGTTCGTGGACACCCCCCTCGAGGTCTGCGAGAAGCGGGACGCCAAGGGCATGTACGCCAAGGCGCGGCGCGGGGAAATCCGCGGGTTCACCGGCATCGACGACCCCTACGAATCTCCCCGGGACCCGGAGATCACCCTGGACACGGTGAGCCATTCTCCCCAGGAAAACGCTCAGGACATAGTGGACCACCTGTTGCGGCGGGGCTTCGTCCGGCCGGCGGAGTGAGGCCGCGACTGGAACCGTCGCGGCGTGACTCCGAGCAGTCTATACTTGCCGATGTCGAGGTGAGCGACGACTTCGCCGGCGAGCCGCTGCATTCTCCGGGCGCTCCCGACCAGCATGAGCCGACCTTCGACCATACCGCTAACCAGTTCAACCCGCTGCCGTAACTGGAGTCGGCGGAGGCTTGACCATGAGGTTGGACGATCGAGAATTGGAATGCCTCCTCATTCATGGGGAGAGCTTCCGTGTCGAGTGCAAGGAAACATCGCGAGGAGATAGTCCAAACGCAATTCGGGAGGCTGTCTGCGCCTTCGCCAACGACCTGCCCGGTTCGGGCCAACCCGGCGTCATATTTGTTGGCGTCAACGACAACCGCCGACCTACAGGATTTGAAATCTCCGATGAAATCCTCCGTCAGCTTTCCGACATCAAGACCGACGGATTGACGGTGCCGCCCCCTGCCATGTTCGTTGAGAAGCGGCGCCTCAGGGGTTTCGACATCGCCGTCGTCACGGTTGTTCCTTCGGACTCTCCGCCGACCCGCTACCGGGGACGCATTCACGTGCGCATCGGTCCCAGACGAGGACTGGCGACCGCACAGGATGAACGAATTCTGAATGAGAGGCGGCGAGCGGCGGCCGTCCCCTTCGATATTCAACCCGTTCCTGGAACAACCTTGTCCGATTTGAACTTGCGCCAATTCGGCGAGGACTATCTTCCCCGGGCCTTCGACCCCGAAATTCTCGACACGAACGAGCGGAGTGAAGTGGAACGCCTCGCCGCCACCAAGATGATCGCATCGGCTGACGATGCCACACCGACGATTCTCGGCCTGCTGACGCTTGGCAAGAGTCCGCGCGACTACCTGACGAATGCGTATGTTCAGTTCTTGCGCATCAACGGAACGGGACTCGCAGATCCGATCATCGACGAGGAGAGCATCGACGGTTCACTCGGTCAGATGCTCAGACGATGCGACGACAAGTTGAAGGCGCACAATCGGACCGCTGTAGACCTGACGACAGCGGTTACAGAACGCCGCGTCACGACCTATCCACTGCCGGCGCTTCAGCAAATCGCCCGTAACGCCATCATGCACCGAACCTATGAGGGAACCAATGCCCCCGTCCGGATCACCTGGTTCAACGACAGGATCGAGATTCAAAGCCCCGGCGGACCCTTCGGGAATGTGACCACTGGCAATTTCGGCAGGGCTGGAGTCACCGACTACCGAAATCCGAATCTGTCGGACGCGATGAAGGTTCTCGGATTCGTGCAACGTTTCGGCGTCGGTATCGCTATCGCTCGAAGAGCGCTTCGCCAAGAAGGTCACAGGGACCCGGAATTTCTGGTCGATGAAGGGTTTGTGACGGCGATCATCAGGGGAAAACAGAATTGACGGCTCCGGTGCTGACCTTTTTCAACAACAAGGGAGGAGTGGGAAAGACATCGCTCGCCTACCATCTGGCCTGGATGCTTTCCGAAATCGGCCGGCCCGTACTGGTTTGCGATCTGGACCCGCAAGCAAATTTGACCGCTGCGTTTCTGGACGAAGATCGTCTGGATCGCTTATGGAACCGCAACGTAACGACCGATCGCGGCGCGACCATTTTCCAATGCGTCAAACCATTGACGGAGGTCGGCGATCTTTCGTCGCCCAAGCTTCACAAGGTCGCGGACGGGCTCAGTTTGCTGCCGGGTGACCTGGCGCTGTCCGGCTTCGAAAGCACACTTTCCGAGCAATGGCCAAACGCCCTCGGCTCCGAAATGCTCTATCGACCGTTTCGCATCCTCACGGCCTTCTGGTCCGTCATGCAAGCCGGTGCGGATGAGTGCGGTGCAAACGTCATCCTGGTTGATGTCGGCCCCAATTTGGGCGCCATCAACCGCTCCGCCCTGATTTCCACCGACAAAGTCGTGGTCCCGCTTGGCGCCGATCTGTTCTCCCTGCAGGGCCTGCGGAACCTTGGTCCGACATTGAGCCGCTGGCGTCGCGACTGGGGGAAAAGGCTTGAAAACTGGCCGGCTCCAAGTTTCCCCCTTCCCAGAGGGGATATGGAAGCGTTGGGCTACATCGTGCAACAGCATGGAGTTCGCCTGACCCGTCCGGTCAAGGCGTATGACAAGTGGGTCAACAGGATGCCGGAGGAATATGCCAGAACGCTTTTGGACAGGAAATCAGGGCCATTTCCTGAAACGCCGACCGAGGACGAAAACTGCCTGGCGACCGTCAAGCACTACCGTAGCCTCGTTCCGATGGCTCAGGAACACCGTAAGCCAATCTTCCACCTCACCGCCGCCGACGGCGCCATCGGCGGACACATGAGCGCCGTGTTGGATGCGGCCCGTGATTTCAGGCATCTGGCTCGGCGTATCGCCAAGAGGGCGAGACTCCAGAACTCCAAGAGCTGAATTGGAGACTCGGTACATGGGGCGAGGACCGCGGCGGTCGTCCATCCCCTCCTACCACACTCATATACGTCTTTTGACTTTAAGCTCCGCCAATCTTTGTCCTAGGTTCTTTGGCAGATCCGATTGCTCAAGCTTGTCGATCAGTTCCTTGGATCCATACCACAATGGAAGTGAATCGAATCTCCCCAAATGGATTAATCGGAAATTCGTTTGCGGCGGGGATTCGTCCGGTCGGCGGAGTGAGGACACGTCAGGAATCGTCGCGACACGACTTGGAGAAGTCTATACTTGCCAATGTCGAGGGAAGCGACGACTTTGCCGGTGAGTTGCTTTGGATACCGGGCTTCGGAGGTGGCGGGCCGTGATGCCCCGAGAGAACTCGTGAACGTAACCGACGCGGAAATCCGCCAGCGTTTGCGTCTCGGCGAGGACAGTGGCTGGGAATTCAAGCAGATCGAGTTTAGTGACGAACGCCCGACGAGCTTCCGGCGAGACGACCTTGCCGATGAGATGGCGGCCTTCGCCAATGCGAAAGGGGGCGTGCTTCTTTGCGGGATTTCCGACGGCGGTCGGATCCAGGGTATGTCTCCGGAGCAGATGGCCGCTCTTGACCGCCTGTTGGTCGAAGTGAGCACGGACGCGCTGGAACCTTCTCTGCGCATCAACGTTCATCATCGAGAACTCGACGGCAGGGCCTTCGTACTCGTGGCCGTGCCGCGGGGCGACGCCGTGCACGAGCGGGCCGGTCGCGCATTCATCCGGGTCGGCGCCACCAAACGCCGCCTCGGCGGCGACGAACGACTACGGCTGGCTCAAAGACGCGCCCAGAGCCGCTACCTCTGGTTTGACCGGCAGATTGTTCCGCAGACCGGCTTCAAGACCCTCAACGAGCGCCTTTGGGAACCACTGCTCAGTGCGGCGGGAGCGGCTGACCCTCGCCGCGCTCTGATGAACCTTCGGCTTCTGGCGCCCGATGAAGCCGATGTGGACCGGGCCACGGTAGCCGGCGTGCTGCTCTGCGCCAACTCGCCCCAGGACTGGTTGCCGCAAGCGACTATCGTGGCGACCCAATATCGCGGCACGGACCGCGCCTCCGGCCAGTTGGACGCACAGGAAATCGCAGGACCACTTCCCATCCAGATCACTCACGCGGTGAAGTTCGTGGTCCGCAACATGCGCGTTTCGGCACGCAAGACGCCTTCGCGAGAAGATGCGCCGCAATACAGCAAGGCTGCGGTGTTTGAAGCGATGGTCAACGCGGTTGTGCACCGCGACTACTCAATATCCTCGCGGCGGATCAGGCTGTCGATGTTCAAGGATCGGCTGGAGATCGACTCGCCCGGTCAACTTCCCAATGGGATGACGATAGACAGCATGGACTCGAGTCAAGCAACGCGCAACGAAGTTCTCGCTTCCATATTTGGACGAATCCCCGTGGGCGACGTTCCCGGGTCCAGGCATCGCCGATACATGATGGAACGCCGAGGGGACGGCGTCTCGATCATCCTCACGGAAACCCGCGAGACCGCCGGCATTGAGCCAGCGTACAGAGTCATTGATGATTCGAGTCTGGTGCTGGCCATCCCGGCCGCCAGACTCGAACTCACACCGTCGGACGCCACGGTCACCGTGCACTCGGAGGGCGAACCACTGGTCGGCGTCGACGTTCTGGCCCTGTTTCCGAACAAGACCTGGCAACGGGCAACAACCGACCATGCCGGCGAAGCAGACTTCGACCTGTACACGACGCACCTGCCGATGACCGTTTACGCCGCAGTCTCCGGGTACGCTGCCGGATTGGCACGGGAATGGATTCCCCGCCAGGGCGGTCTGTTGCTGGAACTGGCTCCGCTCCCGGACGGAGGCGCGGTCATTTTTCCTGAGTCTACCGGTCATCTCCCCGGACTGCGCGGACGGCTGAACCCGATACGCGATACTTCCGACCGGACCTACCTGTACGCAGACAACGTCGCCATCGAGCAGGGACGGCAGCAGCCGGTGTCCTTCCGGCTGGGCAAACCGATGAGGCTTACAGACGCGTTCGGCGTCGAAATGTCGGTAACCATAGTCGACATCATCGGCCGGTCGGCTCTGGTGGAGTCCATTCCCTTCGAATCAAGCATGGACGGCTGAACGAAGTGGGACTGTACAATCAACAGTCATTCATTTCGATTCATGAGCGAAACTGGTTGGGTGGCGCGAGCGATAGCCCGCATTTCTCAGAAGTCCCCCACCGCCGGGCCTCCGGCATGATCCCGCGAGAAACTGGGCGGGGATTGTCCATCAGCGGCGCCCACCGCGGTGCCGCTGTCCAACGACTCGCTCACAACTACGCCGGGGGGTGGAGCGACGGCGTGGAGCGGCGACTTTCTAGTCGCCGACTGGGATCGGCGTCCTTCCGGGCGCCGGGAATGGCGACGTGGAGCGGCGACTCAGCCGGGGGACGATGCGACCCCGCAGGGCACCCACAAGGG
>JAJDTT010000242.1 GCA_022827025.1 Acidobacteriota bacterium | reverse complement strand
GAGGGCGCCAAGAATGACGCCCCTCCAAACGAGCACCGGCGTCCTTCCGGGCACCGACCGGGACGGGCGTCGGAGCGGCGTCCTTCCGGGCGCCGACTGGGAAGGGCGTCCGGAGCGGCGTGTTTCACGCGCCGACTGGGACAGGCCTCTTTTGTGAGATCCACAGAGACATGCGGGCTGGAGCGCCATGCCCGGTTGGAGGGCGGTCGGTTAGTTTGTCACCCGGATTCCGCAACCACGGGGTTTTCCAACACTCCAATCGCATCAATTTCGATGCGGACGGTTTCACCCGGCTGCAGCCAGCGAGGCGGCGTGCGCGTGAAACCTACGCCCGAGGGAGTTCCGGTGGCGATGGTGTCGCCCGGTTCCAGTGTGGCGATGGAGGAGAGACAGGCGATGATCGCCGGAATGCGGTGGATCATCGACCCGGTGGTGTCGTCCTGCAAAACCTCGTCGCCGATACGCAGCCGGATGCCGAGCGCGTGGGGATCGGGGATTTCATCGCGCGTCACGAGGCACGGCCCCATTGGTGCGAACGTATCGAACGATTTCTGGATGTCGTACGGTCCCGGCGACCCAAACAGAACACGCAGCGAAAAATCCCGCGCACTCACGTCGTTTAGAATCGTATAGCCGGCGATGTGGTCGTAGGCATTTTCCGCCGGAATATTCTTTCCTCCGGCGCCGATCACCAGCGCCAGCTCGGCCTCGTAGTCCACCTTCCGACTGATGTGCGGCAGGACAATTGGCTGGCCGGGGCCGATGACGGCGGTCGACCACTTCGTGAAGAACAGCGGCACGTTCCGGGGCGCCTTTACGGTGGCCTCCTTGCCGTGTTCTTCGTAGTTGACCCAAGCCGCAATCAGCTTGGGAGGGCGGGGAACCGGCGCAAGAAGCTGCGTGGTTGCGAGCGGTAGGAGCATGCGCCGCCGGAGATACTTCTGTTTCGCGCCGGGCAGTCGCTCTTCGACGAATGCGAGCGCTTCCCTCGCCGTCCGTAATGCTTCCGCACCGCGTTCCAGGAACTCGATCATCCGCGTCGGAAGAGGCCGCGAGATGTGCCGCCCCCTGATCGGTCCCCTGCTGGCCCGCATCAGTTCCCGATGGGCATGCCTCAGATCAATGATCAGATCGCCCGATTTGCTGAGCGCGCCGAGCCGGGTCTCTTCTGAAAGCAGGTAGCTGACGAGTTTCATGAGTGGGCGGATTGCTTATGGTTGAATTATAGACACGGCATGTTGATTAGGACAGTGGCGCCGGATGACAGTAGAATCGGGATATCTCCGGGCGTGAGCTAACCGAGGGGACCTCGTGCGCGACGGTCACAAGCAACGAGCTCCAAACGTTCGCTACGAACCCAACGAGAATCCTCCTGCGGGTTTGTCTTTCGGTTGCGGCTTGCAACTGGTGGTCCTGGGCATCACCAGCATCATCTTTATCCCCACTATCGTCATCCGGGCCGGCGGCGGAACCGACGCGTACCTGTCGTGGGCCGTGTTCGGAGCGGTCGCCGTCAGTGGCATCTGTACGGTGCTGCAAGCGGTACGGTTGGGTCGGGTCGGAGCGGGATACCTGCTTTTTATGGGCCCCGCCGGAGCCTTTATCGGAGTCTGCGTCAGTGCCCTCAACGAGGGCGGTCCAGCACTCCTTGCCACCCTGGTCGTCGCATCGTCGCTCATCCCGATCGTGATTTCGATGTGGCTCGCCCTGTTCAGGCGGCTTCTGACACCGACCATCGTCGGTACAGTCAACATGCTGGTGCCGGCGACCGTGCTGCCGGTCGTATTCGGCCGCTTGGCTGACGTGCCGCACGACGCGGCGCTGGCCCCGCTGCTCACCGCACTTGCGACGATTCTGGTCATCAGCGGCATCTCCCTGACGGCGGGGGCGTCGTTGCGTTTGTGGGCTCCGGCGATCGGGGTCGTTGCGGGTTCGGTCGTTGGCGGGTCGTTGGGCCTCTACGACTTTGAACGGGTTGCCCGGGCGCCGTGGATCGGCCTGCCGTCAGGCGACTGGCCGGGTATCGGGATCGACCTCGGTCCGGCGTTCGTGGAGCTTCTTCCTGCTTTTGTGTTCGTGTCTCTCATTGGCGTCATCCAGACGATCACCGGTACAGTCGCCGTCCAGCGCGTGTCGTGGCGCCGGCCACGGGCCGTGGACTACCGGGCGGTCGAGGGTGCAGTGACCGCGGACGGCATTGGCAAGCTGCTGTCCGGCCTGATGGCGATCGTGCCGACGCAGACCATCGCGGTCAGCGCCCCGACCATCGAACTGACCGGGGTCGCGGCACGCCGCGTGGGAATCGCCGCCGGTGGCGTGCTCATGGCATTGGCGTTGCTGCCCAAAATCCTCGCCATGATTCTGGCGATACCCAGCCCGGTCATCGTCGCCTACTTGACCGTCGTGCTGGCGATGACCTTCGTGCGTGGAATGACGGAAGTCGTGCAGGGCGGGCTCGATTATCGCAAGGGAATGATCTCCGGTGTCGCTTTCTGGGTTGGAGTCGGCTGCCAGAACGACCTGCTCTTCCCAGGGCTTCTTTCGGAGCTGGGGGGTGGCCTGCTGGGGAACGGCATAACCGCCGGGGGTATCGTGGCGATCCTCATGACCCTGTTTCTGGAAGCGACAGCACCGCGCCGCAACCGGATCGAAGGGGATTTGGATATTTCCGTGCTGCCGAAGCTCAGGGAGTTCCTCGATGGGTTCGCATCCCGCAATGGCTGGGGGGCGAACATGCTACATCGCCTCGACGCCGCCACCGAGGAGACGATTCTGACGCTGATCGGGGAGGAGGAGGACCACAAGAGGCGCGAGCGGCGCCGCCTGTTGCTGCAGGCGCACAAGGAAGCCGGGGGTGCCGTCCTCGAGTTTGTTGCTGCGCCTGGTGAGGAGAACCTTCAGAACCGGATCGGACTGCTGGCTGACACGCCCGACGACGTACCAGTGGAGCGGGAGATCTCGCTGCGGCTGTTGCGGCACGTCGCATCTTCCGTTCACCACCAGCAGTTCCACTCCATCGACATCGTAACCGTCCGCGTGGACGTCCCGGAGACGGACCGTGGGAACCGCTGAACCTTCGACCAGCCGGCGAGCCTTCGTGTTGCGCGTACTGGCCGGGCCGGCCGCGTTCGCCGCCGTCCTCGCCGTGCCCCTGACCGGTCTTGCGCCGGAGGCGCATGTCGCCCTCGGTGGATACGCCTGGATCGTGGCCTGGTGGGTGACCACGCCGGTGCCGTGGGGGGTCACCAGTTTCCTGCCGTTCGTGCTCCTGCCGATCGGCGCGGAGATGCGCCTGACCGAAGTGGCCGCCACTTACGGGCATGTCATCGTGCCCTACCTGATAGGCGTCATGCTCTTCGGTCATGCGTTTCAAAAACACGGTCTGGCGCGGAGAATCGCCCTCGCCGCACTATGCGTTCCGGGCGTGGCGCGTTCCGGCTCCGGCTTGATATTCGCAATTCTGGTCGTATCCGCGGCGATGTCCACGGTGTTCAGTGATCTGGCGGTCATCGTGATGATGACGCCGATTGTCTTGTCGCTCACCCGGTACGTGGCGCCCGGCGCGAAGCGTATGTCCGCGGCGGCAAGCCTGGCCGTTCTGTACGGTGCCGCGGCGGGGGCGCTGGCAACTCCGACAGGCATCGTTTTCAATGCGCTGACCCTCTCGCTGCTGGACCAGTTGACCGGCTACAGCGTCAGCTTCGCACAGTGGGTGTCGACCGGCGTCATCCTGGCGGTGGCCCACTTCCCGGTCTGCTATCTGATCCTGAAGGTCATGTTGCCTCCCGAGGTGCAGGCCATCCCCAATGCCCATGCCCGCTTTCTCAAGGAACGTGAGCAACTGGGCCCGATGAGCCGGGGCGAAAGGAACGTCCTGTTCGTGTTGATTCTGATGCTGGCGCTATGGACCCTGTCCACGGTCGCCGAGATCGAATTTCTCGAGATCTGGTACGTGCCCCCGGTGGCCATGGTGCTGCTCTTCGTGCTGCCGGTGGCCATGGTGCTGCTCTTCGTGCTGCCGGTGGACGTGAAGCGCGGTGAAATGACCCTGGAGACCAGGGACTTTCAGCAAGGCGTCGGATGGAATGTATTGTTCCTGGTGCTCGGCGGGATGGCGCTGGCGGACGTATTGGCCACTCTGGGCGCCATCGATTGGCTCGCCGGCAGGCTGACGGGCCACGTCACCGCAGGGGCATTGCCCTGGGTCGCGGGCCTGGCCACGCCACTTCTGACGCAGTTGGCCAGCGGAGCGGCAACGTCAATCATGGTTTCCACGATTCTCTTTCCGATTGCGGACGCTCTCGGCTACAACCCCACGATTCTGGCCCGGATTATCGCGGGCACGGCCCAGGCGGTGGCATTTCCCTGGTCCAGTCCGGCCGCGGCCGCAACCTTCGCGTTCGGCGCCGTTGGATTCGGAACGATGTTCAGAATCGGCCTCGTCGCCACCATCCTGACGTCGATCGTCGTGATCGTGCTGAGCATGATCCTGGTACCGGCGATGCAAGCATTTACTGTGGGGTAACAGACAGCAGCAGGTTGGGGCGCCGCACCCGGGCCCAGCCGGCCTGAATCTGCTGACGCTGCATCCGTTTCAACAGGCGCCTGGAAAAACCTGGGCAGTTCGGACAGGAGCCGGAAGAGTATGTCGGGAGATGCGTAGGATGCAACGCGGTGAAACCGGCGAAGAGAAAGACGCCGCCGCTCGGGAGGAGTCAACCAAGCCGGTGAATCACCTGGATCATGAAGCCGAGTTTGAACGGGCCTGGACCGACCCACTCAACACGCGAATCGATCTGACCCCGGTTGACATCAACCTGGTGCTCGCCCGGTACTATCGCACGAACGAACCGCTCAGGTTCACCCGGACCATGCTGTGGGACATGGAGGTGAAAAAGGCGTTCCGACCCGATCTCTATATTCCTTCCGTTGTATCGGAGGGCAGCTCCCACAATTGGCGACGGCAGCCGGCGGCCGACGGAACTGAATCCTTCGTGCGATGCTCGCGACAGCGCCTCTGGCTCAAGCCGTCAGAGCGCGGGTTGGTCCTGGAACAGGTTTTCCTCAACCCGGCGCGGCAAAGCGCCACTTTCATAGGAGCAGCCGAACTCCTCGATAGGGACGGGAACTTGCTTCGAGCCGGCGAAGGACAGCCTCTCTTTCACGTTGAGCATTCGGTTGCTGGTGGTGAATTCCGACCTCTTAACCGGTGGCGAATCGTTCACCTCACGGACAGACCCGAGCAGAAACTGATCGATCGGTTCACGCTTGCGAAAGACGTGTGGTTGCGTGAGTTCGTCGAAATCTACATTCGGCGGGACTTGAGGATCGAGTTGACCCGGAGGAATCTGTTCTGATGCCAGGTCTTGTCCCCCAATGCAGTCCGGTTACTGCCTGTTTGTTGCCTGTTCAGCATGTCAAACATGGGGAGTCAACCACTTTACCGATTCGGCGAAGAACCCGGTGATACATTGAAAACGCTAATCTTCGGTAGTTATTGACTGGGGGGAAGCCGGGACGGGAAAGTCTCCCCCTCCAAGCGTTCAATCTCTTGCCGGATTCGTCAAGAAGCTCAACAGGTCGGCCATCTCCTCCACGCTGATCTCCTCTTCCAGTCCCTCCGGCATCCCCGACACGCTGGAGACGAACATGGCGCGAATGTTCTCCCGGGGAATCGCGGTCTCCGAGCCGTCTTCCCTGCGCAGGGTCACCGATACGGGAGTCTGAGAGGAGATGACTCCTTCCTGCAGAACCCCGTTGTTCAACTCCACCACGTACAGTTGGTAGTTGTCCGCAATCGCCCGGCTCGGCAGCATGATGTCCGCCAGCAACTCCGGCCGCGATCGATGCCGCACGGCCCCCAGATCGGGCCCGAATCCGGCGTCCCCGCCCTCGATCTCGTGGCACTTCTCGCAGTTCTTCTCGAACACCGAGGCGCCCTGAACCGGATCTCCCGCGACATCCAGTGCGGCCCGGTACCGCTCGAGAGCGGCGAGCCGCCGGCTTTCCAGACTGCGCATCAAGTCATGGACCCGAGCCCGGATCGACGAGTCCGCGTGCATCACCAGGCGCGACTTGTGCCGCTGGCTGAGGGTCCAGAAGGGCACGTCCTCGTTCTCGACGGACGTCAGCAGGAGCTCGACGGTGTCCGGCTTGGAGAGCAGCGTCGTGGCGGCTCCCAGCCGCACATCGGTCGTCATTTCCCTCCACTTGGAAATCAGCAGCTTCCCCGCCTCGCCGCCTTCCGTCTGCGCCAACGCCCGGACCGCCGCCGCCTGGACCTGCTCCGGTTCCTGGGGGTCGAGGAGTCCGGCCAGCAGGTCGAACCTGGACTTCCCGTCCAGGAGCGCCAGGAGACGCACCGAATCGGCCCTCAGCTCCGGGCCCAGCGAACGGTCCCCGATCCTGGCCAGGACCCGATGCGACAGGGACTTCCCCACCTGGCTCAACGGCTTCGGCGCCAGATCCAACAACTGTAGCGCCGCGCTGCGCAGCAACGGTGAGGACGCTTCGGCCAGCTCCAGCAGACGGCCGGTCGAGATGCCCTGTGTGCGAGCGTCACCCGATTCCCGCCGAATCCCCCGGGCCAGACCCTCCAGACCGGCGGCGCGCCACCAGTCCGAACCCGGCTTGCCCCTCCTGGAGACCTGATCGAAGAGCCGCCGGATCGCCGAAGGATCGCCCGACGCGCCGACGAGCGTCCCGATCTGGCGGAAAAACTCGACCTTCTGTTTCGATGCCGATCCGGAGAACTCGGACACGGCCAGTTCGAGCAGCTCGAGCGGACGGGGTGCGGACGCGCTCAGCGCCGCGAGCTGCACCCAGGGGTCTTCCATGTCCCGCAGCAGCAACTGGCGGCGGGCGCGGCGGACGGACGGTGAATCCAGCCATCCCAGCGTGCAGAGCAACTGGAAGCGCACCGCCGGGTGGGCGTCCCCGGTCAGCGCCAACAGGTCCTGCGCCAGAGCGGGTTCCTGATCCAATCTCGGCTCGGCCAGACGGATCGCATTTTCCCGGATTCCCGGCTCCGGGTCTTTGAGGGCAGCCCGGATGTCGGAAGTCGTCAGTCCGCCCAGACCCTCAAGCGTCCACAAGGCATGCAGCCGCGTGTCGGGACGGGAACTCGAACCGGACATCTCCCTGAGAGGATCGACAGCCTCCCGACTCCGGCGGTCTACCAGCATTCGCTGCGCATGAGTCCTCCACCAGGCGTTGGGATGGTCCAGGAACTCCACCAGTTCCCGGTCCGAAGCCGGACCCGGAGCCAGGCTCGGAACCCATGGCGCCGGATTCTCCGATTCCGGAGTGATCCGGTAGATCCGGCCGTGCCGGCCGCCCTCGTAGAGAGCTTCCGGTCCCCGACCGGGATCGTGATACTCGTCCGACATCCATTCCGGGTGCTCGATGATTCGACGGTAGTAGTCCACGACGTAGAGCGCCCCGTCCGGTCCCACGTAGACGAAGACGGGACGGAACCAATGGTCCGTGGAGGCCAGAAACTCCGCCTCATCCCGAACCCGGCTGGCTTGCAGCGTTACCCCGCCCTCCTTGAGGAGGTCGCAGTGGACCAGGTTGTGCGCCGGGTCTGCCACGAAGGAGGCCTGATCGTACGGGGAGGGAAAGAGGCCGCCGGAATAGAGGGCGATTCCGCAGGACGAAGTGAAGTTCCCGATATCGGTCAGGATCCGATGTTTCGGGTTCAGCGTGACCGGATAGACGCGAGGCGGATGATCGGAAATGTCTTTGGAGGTGGATGCGGCCCCCAGCCCAGGATTTCGGCTCAGATACGGCGCGGCCAGCACCTGCTGGCGGATGTGCCGGACGCTGTTCAGAGTCAGCAGCCGTCCCCAGCGGTCGAAACTCAAGCCGAATCCGCTGCTTCCGGAAACGGCCTCCAGTTGGTGCGTGTCGGGCCGGAAACGGAGATTGCCGATTCGGTTCTCCAGGCGAGCGCCCTCGTCCCGGCCGGGGAACCGGATCTTGGAGCCCTCGTCGCCGAACTTCTCCTGGAAGATCACGGTCCGGATGGGGGGCTCGTGAGCCAGGTAGATCCAGTTGTCCAGCCCGTAGCGCGGGTTGCTGACCGTGTGCTGAGGGTTGGTCAGGGCGAAGCCGGTCAGGACGGCGGTCTTGACGTCGGACCGGTTGTCGCCGTCGGTGTCCTCCAGGTACCAGACGTCGGGGGCGTCGGTGACCAGAACGCCCTTCTTCCAGCGCAGGACTCCCACCGGCAGCATCAACCCGTCGGCGAAGACGGTGCTGCGGTCCGGAAACCCGTCCCCGTCGGTGTCCTCCAGCAACTTCACGCGGCCGTTTCTTCCCGTATCCAGGGGGTAACCGATCATTTCGACTACGTACACGCGCCCCTGCTCGTCGATCTCCATGGCCACGGGATCTTGAATCAGCGGTTCCGCGGCGAAGATCTCGATTCGAAAGCCCTCTTCCAGGACGAAGGTCTCGAGCGCTTCCTGCGGGCTAAACGGAGGACCTGGACGGGTGCATCCGGCGAGCAGCAGCGCGGTCCCCAGGAGGCAACAGAGTGCGCGCCTCCAACGTCGCGCAGTCTTCTTCCGGACCAGGCGGACCGGCGCGGGCTGAAGTCTTGCCGGAACTCGAGAGAGTCGCACTTGGGTGCCGCAGTGTGTCATCAGGGGGTGGAAATTTAGCCTGCCTTCTGAAGCTTCTTCCTCATCTTTTCGAGCATGTCGTCGACCATGCCGTCCATGTCGTACCCGGGCTCCCATCCCCATTCCTGCCGGGCGGCGCTGTCGTCCAGCGAACGGGGCCAGGAGTCGGCGATGGCCTGGCGGAGCGGGTCGATCTCGTAGTCCATCTCGAATTCGGGGATCCTCTTCCGGATGGCGCCGGCCAGTTCCGCGGGGGTGAAGCTCATGGCGGCGACGTTGAAATCGGCGTGGTGCCGAAGCCGGCCAAAATCGGCCTCCGCCAGGTCGATGATGGCCTTGATGGCATCGGGCATGTACATCATGGGCAGGCGCGTATCCGGCTTGAGGAAGCAGGTGTACCGCTGCTCCCGAATGGCCCCGAAGAAGATCAGGACGGCATAGTCCGTGGTGCCGGCGGTCGGCTCCTGGTCCATGCAACTGACGATTCCAGGCAGCCGCAATCCCCGGACGTCCAGGCCCACCTTTGTCGAGTAGTAGTTTCCCAGCAGCTCGCCGAACACCTTGGCGATTCCGTAGAGGGTGTTCGGTTTCTGGATGGTGTCGTTG
>JAJDTT010000038.1 GCA_022827025.1 Acidobacteriota bacterium | reverse complement strand
GTGGGCCTGGCCTCGGACCACTCGACTCCGTCCGGGGAGAACGATTCGTAGAGGAATCCCGTCTGGGTCCGGATCAACATCCAGACCCGGCCGTCCCGCAACTGGACCGCCACCGGTTCGGTCGCGCCGTAGTTGCTGCCGATGTAGTCGCTGCGGCAGGGAGAGGTGAGCCGGGCCGGCGAGAGGCGCCAGTTCCGGCCGCCGTCGTCCGAGTAGCTGGTGGTGACCACGTGAGACCCCGTGGGCGGTTCCGACCGCAACCCCGGAACCCAGAACTGGTGGGGCACCACGATCCTTCCGCTCTCGAGCTGGAGAACCCCGTTCAAGGCTCCCACGTAGCCTTCGAAGATCCTCTTGGGATCGGACCACCGTGTCCGGCCGTCCCGCGTCGCCGCGTGCCAGATGTCGTAGAAGTAATCCACGGTCGGCGTCCGCCCGCTGCCCCGCAGCACCAGCATGAAGGAGTGGAGCTCTCCCTCCCGGTCCACCAGCACCACCGGAACTCCGGCGGGATCCCTGAACTCGAACTCGATCCGCGGCTCGCTCCAGGTGACGCCACCATCGCTGGAACGGATCGAGGCGCAGTGTTCACCGGAGACCATGTAGAGAATGCAGAGCTCTCCCCCCGGCAGCGTCACGATGGCCTTTCCGGGCGGAGACCCCTGGAGCAACACCGGCGGCTCGGCGCAACGGATCGGGATTCCCAGTGAGAGCACCAGCAGGCTGGCAACCCATACGATTCGGATTGTGGGCTGAAAACCGATCATGCTGGCGGGAATCTTAGTCCACCGGCGATACAGAGTGGAACACAGAGGGTGGGCTCGTTAGTTGGGCGGATAGGAGGGGGGACTTTTAGTCCCCCCGTGAGAGTGGGGGTAGGAAAACCCCCACTCCTTTTCACGCGGGATTTCGCCGGACCGGGTCGGTGGGGGAGTTCCTCAGTCAACCGCGCGTTCACCAGCGGCACGTCGGTGCCACCCTCGGAGGGGGGACTTTCCTGTCCCCCTCTTCGCCGCCGTTGCCATCGCCGGGCTCCGGTGGGGTCGGAGTTGGGCGGATAGGAGGGGGGACTTTCAGTCCCCCCGAGGGAGTGGGGGTAGGAAAACCCCCACTCCTTTTCACGCGGGATTTCACCGGACCGGGGCCGGTGGGAAAGCTCCTCAGTCAACCGCACATTCACCAGCGGCACGTCGGTGCCACCCTCGGAGGGGGGACATTCTTGTCCCCTCTTCGCCGCCGGATCGCGAAAATTCAGGGGACTGTCCCCAGGAACCACCGGAAACCACCGCACTGTCCCCACGGCGGCTCTTCCGTCCGTTATGTAATGGGATACTCGCGCACCCTACCGTCACGGTAAATTGCAGCGACGAACGGAGCATTCCTCCTTGCCGCGAAGCGGGAAATCCGGCGGTAACCTTTCACCAATATCTCAGCACTAACCGATCCGGTCGCATTTTTCGCGCGAATCACGATGAGCCGTGCGGCGTTCTCGCGAACAGATCTGATCTCAGCAGCTCGGTAACGGAGGCGCTTGTCTTTCGTAATCGCAACCCAGCCCCGCTCTGCAACAAGAGCGATCCAGTCTTCGTCTGGTGCATCGTTTGGAAGGTGGTCGTCATGCACCTCGACTTTGATCCCCTCCTGTCGAAGTCTATCCGCGATGACGTGTTTCCCCAGACTGGGGTCTAGAAAGAGGGTGGGCTCGTTACGCTGCGAGTGGGATCTCACACCGGATCGCTTCTTCGATTTCCGACGCTGCACGCTCGTAGTCTGCCGCTAATTGGCTCACGGATTCACCCGCCTTGTAGCGCTCGGCAATAATCTGAGTGGCGAGGCCAGTTCCAGCGATCACGGGTCGACCCGCGGCCAGTCTTGGGTCAATGACAACCGTGGTGGGTGCGCCTTGCATTTTGGCTCGGGTAAACGGATACAGCTTGATGGGTAGCCTGTGGATGTCGCGCTCGATCCGACGCAAGGCGGCTTGGATGATTTCCCGCATGGCTAGTTGACCCGCCTGACTGACATTGACCAGGTGGCCATAGCGCTCGATGAATAGATCCAAACCATCTGTTCCCAGTTCGTAACTGATCAACGGATGACGCATGAACATGAGCGATCCGCTTCGGTTAGTTACGGAGGGGGCGGTGTCCAGCAAGTACCTGATGGCCGTTCGGACCTTCGGCATCGTTATACGATGCTCGCGCCTGATAGCAGCCAGAACGTGCAACTCCACGAGATTGTAAAACGAGAGTAGTGTCGGACGAGACAGCGAGTTCTCCGGCAGCGTAATGAGTGGCTCATAGGATCCGCGTCCCACTGACCAATATCGGATAGTCGCCGGCGGGACGGTGAGGTAGTGGGCTACCTCAGAAACCGTGTAAGCAGGGAGTTCACGGAGATCTTCTGTTGCGCGATCGAACATCTGTTCTCCTCCTTGGTTAGACGACCGGCTTCACGGAAATCGCGTTAGCTCATATTCAGCTTATCCGACGGCTCCCGCAAGCGAATAGTTCCTGAGTATGATTGGAGAGAATACAGCATGAGTCACCGCCATGCAGTCCAATAGACCCAGTCTAAACTTTGGGGCCACGCTGAGGCGTGACGCCAGCATAGCTTGGCCAGGGGGGGCTTGACCGACCCCTTGGAACCCCCGCCGATGAGCTCGCCGCGCCGAAGCCTCTGGATCAAGATCCGCATCCAGCGCTACAGCCCGGCGGTAGCTCTCGAGGCCCTTGCCGAGGCGCCCGAGGCCCTTGTAGACATTGCCCAGGTTGTTCACAAAGCCGGCTTGGCGCGGAGCTTGGCGCACGGCCTCGGCGAAGTGCGGCAATGCTGCCTTGAGGTGGCCCGCCCGGGCATGGAGCAAGCCGAGCGGATTCAGGGCGTCGGCGTCGCCGGAGCTCCGCAAATAGGCATGCCGAAGATCATGTCGTTGTCTTGTTCTTGAGGTCGATACAGCCCAGGCGGGTAAAGGGAATGAACCGCGGTGTCGAGGCTTGATAATGTCGATACGACGGGTACCGGGCCAGAGAAATGGCTTCGCCCAGTCTTGTCGATCCAAAGAATATCAGGATAAGAAGGATGAACCCCAGGCCGGACCAATGGACCCACTGGCCGGTCGCTGCGACCCCGAACAGATAGAAGACGGTCCACATGCCCATCTCACAAAAATAGCTGGGATGGCGGCAGTATTGGAATAACCCGCTGGTGACGAAAGGCTGCGTCACGGGTTCACCCGCCTGGATTTTGCGCTTCTTGTCCTGCTGAAACGCCCACATATGTCCGTCGTTGATGGCTTCTGTGACCCATAACATCACGAACAGCGCTGCCGCGATGGCATCCAGGAAACTCAAGGGCCGATCCTGTCCGGTCCATGCCTGATGCACCGGCGACGTGAACAGCCAGACGACGACCATCTGTCCGGGTGCGACGAAGGTGGCGTTGAGGATCTGAAACCTGACCGGGCCCAGTCTTTCTCGCACCGCTTTCCAACGGTAGTCTTCGCCGCCGGCCCGGAAGCCGCCTCTGCGCGCGAAGTTGAAGGTCAGTCGAACGCCCCACGCAACCACCAGGAGCGTCATGACGTTGATCCGTGGCGAACCGAAGTCCGAGTCCGCAGCGACGATCAGGCAATAGATGGGCGGACAGATGGACCAGATGCGGTCCACCCAGGAATATTCACGGGTGATGACCGACAAGAGCCAGCAGGCGATGGCGAGGATGATCGCCAGGTCGAGTGCGTCCCCGTAGGGCGACCCCTGAAGCGGATGGGGAATGAAATTGATGTCCATCGACGTGAACCTTTCGGTCCGGGCTCAGGCCGGAGCGCCGTCGCCCGGCCCGCTATCGGAATCTCAGGGAGTAGAGATCCGCGTCCTTCATCACCAGGCGCAGGCGCACCGGATGCCCGGCGAGGCGCCGGAGAGGCCTGTCCGAAGTCGCTTTGCCATGAGTTCGCTCCCACCGGACCACGTGCTCGATCTCGTCCCCCCAGATCAGCGGCGACTCCTCCAGGGAGAACCCGGGAACGGGGTGGCCGCGGGCGTCCTGGATCTCCACCCGGATGCTGCCGGCGGCCGAGGTCGAGAAGTTGAGCACCAGGTTGTCCCCATCGAAGCGAAGCGGCCTGGTGACCATCTCCCCGCCGGAATAGCCGGCATGGACCGAGACGAACCCGTCGGTGCGCAACACCAGCCGCTGCAGGTGGTTGGAGGGCGCCGACCGGTGGCGCTCGACGTAGAGTGAGATCTCGTCCTCGGCGGTGGGGACGATGCCCCGCGCCGGCGTATTGGTCCGCTGAGGCCAGTTGCGGGGGTCGTGGCCCGGACGGATGAACGACTCCAGGAAGCGGCGGTCCCAGTGGATCCCGTCGCGGCTGCTCATGAAGACTCCGTCGGACGCGCCCGGCACCGGGGCGTCCGGGTAGAGCTGCCGCCAGGGCAGAAAGCGCCGGGGCAGGGCCAGGAAAAGGTGGGGAGCGCGAAAGTAGGCCACCGTCCCGTTGGTATAGAGGTGTTCCGCAGGTACATCTGCGAAATCGCCCCATTGCCCGGGAGTCCAATCCAGGAAGTCCGGCGAGGTGGCATGTTTGATGGTGCGTACGCCGTGCCGGAAGTCGCGGTAGAAGGCGGCGTAGCGGTTCCGCGCCGAGTCCCATAACACCACGTTCAGGGAATCGAACTTCCCGTCCCGGAGAATCGGCTCCTCCCGCAGCCGCTTCCAGCGGATGCCGTCCGGGGAGACGTAACCCAGCAGCACCGGTTTCCCGTCCATCCGGCCGCTTCCGACGGCCTTGTAGCGCTGCTCGGGAGGGGCGTCGGGATTGGTGTCCTTGAAGGGGGAGAAGTTGTGCCCGCCGGAGCCGGTCCAGACGATGTTGTTGTCCGTCGAGCCGTTGAACTCGAACAGGCTGATGAACTCGAACAGGCTGAGCGACGGCCGGCTCCAGGTGATCCCGTCAGGACTCTCGGCGTAGCAGGCCACCTGGGGGTGCTCCGGAACCGCCGTTTCCCCCGGCCTCAAAAGGGAGGGGACCGCATACCCTTTCGAACTGGCGCCCCGGTAGTACATGCGGTAACGGCCGCCGTCCCGGAACACGGTGACGTAGCCGCTGTTTCCCCCTTCCCATTCCTGGTCGAAGAAGAGCACCCGCTCCGCCGGACGGGGAGAATGAAGCTTCAGCCGCGCTCCGTTCAGCGAATCGATCAGGTGGCCGTCCACGAACAACTCAAGCCGCGCGCCGATGTCCACGGATTCGGACTGCGTCTTCCGCGAGGGCTGGGCAACCGAGGCGAGGGCCACGGAAACGAGACAGGCGGCCATCGGCGCTGACTTCATCCGGCATCTCCCGTTTCGCGGAGGAAATTCCATGAGTCGGGAACCATATTGAGCTATTCTTGTACCAACTCTGACATTCCCTCGCTACGCCCGAGCAGCAAACGGAGGCACCATGGATCGCAGGATGAAGTCCCATCGACGGTTTGGAGCAACCCAGGCCGCGGGCGCCGCCGGTCTGACCCTGATCTTGGCGCTCTTGTCCATGCCGCCGCTTTCTGCCGCGGTCCTGGAGATCGGCACCGGAAAGCAACTCTTCATCGACGACTACGTCATCGAGTCGCTGGACGGCACCGTCTTCAAGCTCTTGAACCAGCCTCTCAAGTACGCCGGAAACCCGGTGATCGAGATGGACCAGTGCTGGGAGTCGGACATGCACTTCGCGAACTCTCCCAACCTGGTCTAGGACGAGGAGGACCGCCGCTTCAAGATGTGGAATCAAGCGGTCAACTACGACTGGTCCACCAGCCTGCTCGGCTACTACGTCTCCGAGGACGGCCTCCGTTGGGAGAAGCCGCCGGTGGGACAATTCGAATACAAGTCGGACTACTGCCGCAGCGAGGCGGCCCGTTCCCACAACTTCGTGTTCGGCAACGCCCATCGGCTCGGTGCGCCCGGAGTCTTCAAGGATTTACACGAATCCGACCCCGCGAAGCGTTACAAGATGCTCTACAACCGGAGGCGGCCCGAGAGCGGCGTCTGGGCCGCGTACTCGGCGGACGGAATCCAATGGAGGGACTACCCGCACCCCGAAGTGAATCCGGTCTACCTGAACAACGACACCCACCAGGCGGTGTTCTGGGACGAGCAACGGGAGAGTTACGTGGCCCACATCCGGCTCAAGCCGCCCCTCTTCGCCGACGATCCCAAGTTCCACTTCAGGAACCGGAAGGGGAACGTCAGGACTCCCGGAATCGCCACCAGTCCCGACTTCATCCACTGGGATGCCCCCAAGGACATGCGGGACCCGGTGGAGGTGAACCGGAAATACATCCTGGTCCCGCCCGACGCGGAGGACGGCCCCTGCACCGCCGGGTTCTACACGTTCGAGATCCTTCAGTACGAGGGCGTCTACGTCGGCTTCCTCACCCCCTATCACGTCTGTCCCGGGATGGAGCCCGAGATCCCTCCGGTGCGGGGAAATGCCCGAAACCCCTGGATGGATCGAATCGACATCCAGTTGGCCTTCAGCCGCGACGGCAGGAACTGGCAGCGGGTGGGGGATCGGCGCACCTTCATCCCCAACGGGCCCGAGGGGAGTTACGACGCCGGCATGATCTTCGTGGCGCAACAGCCGGTGGTGCGGGTAGAGCTGGGCGAGATTTGGATCTACTACGTGGGGTTCGAGCGGGGCCACTGGGCCGTCCGGCGGGGCGGGAACCAGGAGAGCTCGGTGTCGCTGGCCACGCTGCGGCTGGACGGTTTCGTCTCACTCACCGCGGGGGACGGCTCCATGACCACCAAGCCGCTGGTCTTCGAAGGCGAACGGCTGGAGATCAATGCCGCCACGGGTGGAGCCCAAGGCGAAGTCTCCGCCGAAATCCTGGATGCCGAGACGGGACGGCCGATACCCGGCTTCTCGAAGGATGACTGCGATTCCTTTCAGGGAGACGCCATCCGCCATGCTGTCAACTGGAAGGGCAAGAGCGATGTGGGCCGCCTGGCCGGAAAACCGGTGAAGCTGCGCTTTCATCTGAGCCAGGCCAAGCTGTTCTCGTTCCGCTTCCGTGACGGGGGTTGATGGCGGTCGTCATTTGTCGAAAGTTTCCGCCAGAAAATCGTCGTGACGACGGCCCAGATCGTTCCTGCCACTGGCCGCGATGCCGGCAATGCTCAACAGTCCCTCCACGCCCGTTTGTTTTTCCATAGAAGACGTCAGCGACGATCCTTCCAGATGGTCAATCCCGTGATGTCGCGTTCCCGGCTCGACCGTGGTTTCAGCAGCAAGCTGAAGATCAAGGACCCCGACAGGCAACTCACCAGGGCGATGGGCGTGTAGAAGATCCAGTGCATCTCGGCGAAGTTCTGCACGTAGATGCTGAGCGGCAGGGAGATCCCGAGGGTGGCGGCCAGCCAAGCCGGGAAATGTCCCCTCCGGGTCAGGACGCCCAGCAGGAAAAGCGCCGTGACCGGGGCGGCCGTGAGGCCGCCCACCTTGCTCATGGTCTCCAGGATGCCGCCGCCCTTCGAAACCAACAGGGCGCCGGCGGTCCCCAGCAGACCCAGCCCCGCCGTCAGGGCCCGGGCCAGCGTCAGACTCTGGCGCTGGGTCAGCGGCCGTTTCCTGAGGGGCCCCACGAAGTCGACCTGGATCATGGTGGCTGAGGAATGGATTCCCGAATCCACCGTGGACATGGCCGCGGCGAAGACGGCGGCGATGAGCAGGCCCGAGACGCCGGCCGGCAGGGCGTGGATGATGTAGTAGGGCAGGATCCGGTCGCCGGCGATCCCCGGAGCCAGGTTCTCGGGAAAGACCTGGAAGTAGGCGAATATCCCGAGGCCGATCATGTAGAGGAGTGCGGCAACGAGGATTTCCAGCACCCGGTCCAGGATCAGCGCCCGGGCCATCTCGCGGCGGCTGCGGGCCGCGAGGAGGCGCTGCATGACCACCTGGTTGTTTCCGTATCCGAATCCCATGATGAAGTAACAGAGGACGACCGTCAGTCCGGTGGCCTCGGCGAAATCGAACCGGAGATCGGTCAGACCCAGCTTGTCCGCGGTCAGGACGATCTCGAAGAATTGATCCAGGCCTCCCGGGAGCCCGTCGACCAGGGAGAACGCGACCAGCACGGCGCCCGCCGTCAGGATCACGAACTGGATCACGTCGGTCCAGATCACGGCCGCCAGCCCTCCCGTGCAGGTGTATGCCGTCGCCACCAGACCCATGAGCAGGATGGCGCGGATCAGATCGATGCCGGTGACGGTGGAGAGAGCCAGGGCCGGCGCGTAGAGGGCGATTCCCATCCAGCCCTGGATCTGGAGCACGGCCAGGGCCGACGCGGCGTACCGGGCACGGTTCCCGAACCGGGCGTTGACGTACTCGTAGATGGTCGTGACCCTGAGCCTCCGGTAGATGGGAAAGTAGAGCAGGATGAGCAGCGGCGTGGCCACCAGCGCAGCCGGTCCCGCCAGCATGAGGGAGGCGTTGTCCTCGTAGGCCGCCGCCGGAGCGCCCAGGTAGGTGAGACCGCTCAGCATGCTGGCGACGGTGCTCAGCGCGACGGCCAGCCAGGGCATGCTCCGCCCGGCCAGAAAATAGGACTCGGTGTCCCGCTGGCGTCCCGCCAGCCGCAAGGCCAGAACGGTGACCCCGAGCAGATAGGCCAAGAGAACCAGGGAGTTGAGGGTGCCGAAGCTCGCTTGGTTCAAGGTGTGGAAAAATTCTGAATAAACTGTGGAAAAGTTGTTAGCGAGTTAGGAACTCCCCCACCGGCCCCGGTCCGGCGAAATCCCGCGCGACAAGGAGTGGGGGTTTTCCTACCCCCACTCCCACGGGGGGACTAAAAGTCCCCCCTCCTATCCGCGCAACTCCGGCCCTACCGGGGCCCAGCGAAAGCAACGGCGGCGAAGAGGGGGACAAGAAAGTCCCCCCTCCGGGCGCCCCATGTTTTTCGAAGGAGTGGGGGTTTTCCTACCCCCACTCACGCGGGGGGACTAAAAGTCCCCCCTCCTATCCGCGCAGACACCTGGAGCGGACGGCCCCAGGAGTCCATCTTCGGCTCCGGCGGCATGGAAATCCGCCGGCCATAGTAGATCGACTGGGCCACCGCCTCGCAGAACTCCATGTAGCGGACGCCCTCGGCGAAATCGGGGGCGACCGGCGTGCCGTGCCGGATGGCCTCGATAAATTCGGAGTCCATGGTCCGGTCCCGCTGTTCTTTCGGCGGCATTTCGATGGGGTGCATCCCTGCGTCCCCGCGGGTCATGCCGAACATTTCCTCGTCTTCCACGAGCCCTCCCGGTTTTTCCACCAGCAGCTTGTAGTCCAGCACTCCCCGGGCGCCGTAGATCTCCACCGAACTGCCCGGACCCCGGGGAACCCGGAACGAAAGGTGGAAGCTGGCCGTGGCGCCGCCGCGCAACTCGGCCCCGATGGACAGGGACTGGGGAACGGCCAACCGGTCTTCGCCGGTGGTGGCGACCAGGGAAACGGGCGGATCGATCCAGCGGTAGACGACCTCGGCCAGGATCCCCAGCATCATGGTGTTGACGCCCACCACCTCCGGATCCACCAGCCAGGCGCCCGCCTCGGGAAGGGCCGGGACCAGCGACGTGACCCGCACTTCCCGGAGGTCTCCCACGTAGCCCTGGCTGAGCAGCCGACGCATCACCCGGTCCCCCTTGAGGCCGAAACCGGCCGCGTAGAGGGAGGTGACCAGGCCGGTCTTCCGGGAGGCTTCCAGCATCTGCCGGGCCTCCTTCAGGTTGCGAGCCATCCGCGCCTGGCAGAGGACGTGCTTGCCCGCATCCAGGGCGGCCACGGTGGCCGGCAGGTGGAGATTGGGCGGCGTGGCGATCACCACGGCGTCGATGTCGCGGTTTTCGATGATTCGCTCCCACCGGTCGGCCAGGTTGGGAATGCCGAACTTCCGGGCCGCCGTGCGAGCCGTCTCCTCCCGGCGGGACCAGGCGTGGGTGATCTCGACGCCGGGAACCCTTTGCAGCAGAGGGATGTGCCGGGCCTGGGCGATCTTGCCGGCTCCGATGATGCCGACCCTGATGATGTCCGTCATGGTGGTCTCTCCTCCCGGCAAGTGTTCAGATCCACTCGCCCCCCCGGCGGGCCCGGTGGATCAGGATGCGGAGCTTGTCGGTCTCGTTGAGGTAGGGCTCGAACTTCTCCAGGAACCGGGCCAACGTCTCCTCGGGAGTCCTGCGGGTCGTGTCGATGCTGAACTTGTTGCGCATGGACGACTGCTCGAACTCGGCCTCGAACTCTTCCAGCACCCGCTCGATGTCGGGTTGCCGCAGGACGCCGTTGGGATGGGGGTTCTCCTTCATCCGCCGGGCGATGGTCTCGGGCGAAGCCTTCAGCAGCACCAGCGGCATCTCGGGCGCGAACTCCAGGATGCTCTCTTCGAAGTGGTCCAGAACGGCCCGGCGCATCCACGCCTGCTCTCCGGTGTAGTACCCGAAATACAGCGCCCCGTAGATGGCGTTCTCGATGTGGAGGCCGACGGAGACGTAGTCCGGATTGCGCAGGGCGCCGGGTGTCAGGTGGTAGGTGACGCTGTAGCGCTGGATCATCTCCTTGGTCTTGGGAGTCAGGGCCAGGAACTGTTCCTGCTCCTCCGGGGTGAACAGGTTCTCGTCGTCGAGTCCGGGATGTCCGCTGACGTGCGGGATCTTCCAGTGGTCATGGAAGGCCCTCAGGCCGTCGCCCTCGCCCATGACCTCGCGACTCCAGCGCTGGAGTCCGTCGGCCAACGTCGTCGTCCCCGCATATTCGCAACCGATCAAAATCACTCTCATGTCCCGCCCTCACGCGTCTTGCATTCAACCCCAGGAGTGGGGACTTTCCTGTTCCCAGTCCCTTTTTCAAGGAGTGGGGGTTTTCCTACCCCCACT
>JAJDTT010000258.1 GCA_022827025.1 Acidobacteriota bacterium | reverse complement strand
GCCGGGGCACGGGCGCGCCGCGAGCGTCCTGGTCCCCGCGGACCAGGAATGGATGATCCGGAGCCGCTTCGTCCAGGACGGAGGGAGCGCGCCGGGGAACCGGCACTTGGGCTTCGATCTCCCGGTATTGGGTCAGGAGCGCGTCCACGGAGGGGAGCCGGTTCCGGGAACGGGGCAAAACGCCGACTCGTACGAACGCGTCCAGGTACGCGGCCTGAAGCTCGGATGCTGCACCGTCCCTCCAGGCTTCGATGGCTTCCACCAGGCGAAGGCCCGTGAGCCGCGCCAGATCGGCGGGGGAGCGGGGCGCCGCGCCCCGAAGCAGGTAGAGCAGGGGCGGACGCGTTTCTCGGGGCGTCTCCTGCGCCTCGTGAAACAGAACCCGGCCGGCTCCGATGGAGGAACGCCCGTCCGTCCGCTCTTCCGGCTGGGTCTTGAACTTCTTGGAGTCGAAGTAGATCTTCGTGACGTCGTCCCGGGTGGCCAACTCGATGTACGCGGTGAATCCCTTCCAGTAAGCGACGTCCCATTGGACCCATTCCATCCGGTCCGTCTTGGGGACGTGCCGCATATGGAAGATGAGGCCTCGAGGAACGGCATAGTTCTCCACGATCAACTGGGCGAAGCTGTAGTCCGATCCGAGGACGCTGAGACTGATGAAATTGGTGTCGATGGTGAAGCGGGGCGACTGGATCACGCCGTTGTGCTTGTCTGAAACGAGATGGGTGTAGACACCCCCGGGATAGATGCCGTTGAGGATCCGTTTCCCCTTGGCGGCCACCGAGAACTCGCCTGGCCGGGACGGTTCCGGGGGAAGTCCGGCACCGTGCCCGATCCACTCCCCGTAGTCGGGGCCGGACAGATCCCACCGGACCTGGAAGTGCTCCCGGTTGAAGGCTTCGCCGACGCGGACCCTGGTGTCCCACTCCTCATTCAAAGCGGCCCATTCCTGACGGAATTCGTCCCCCTCCTTGCTGGCCAGGCGGACCCAGGCCGCCAGGGGGCTGCCCGGTTCGCAGCGTGCTTCCTCCAGTGCCCGATTCAGCGTCTGGACAGCGGCGGATACGGCAGTCCCGGCATCTTTGGCATCGTCCGTTTCGACTGGAGCCGCCGCGGCCTCCGGGGCCGCGGGAACATCGGCCGAGTCCGGTCCCGATGCAGGCTTGCAGGGAGAATCCGGCGGGTGGGTGAAGGCTTCGCGGGGTGCCTCCAAAAGCCTGGTGCTCAGGCCGGACGCCTCCCGGATCCAGGCGCCGGCCAGCTCCCGGCGGATCTCTTCCTTCAGACCGTTCAGCTCGCTCCGGCCCCGATCGAGACGCTCCGAGTCGTCGACGGCCCTCTGGGTCGGCCGGGCTCCGTAGAGCACTCCGAAAATGGCGTAGTAGTCCTCTTGGCTGATGGCGTCGAACTTGTGGTCGTGGCAGCGCGCGCACGAGATGGTGAGTCCCTGAAACGCCTTGGAGACGACGTCGACCTGGTTGTCTGTCCACTTGATCCGGTCCTCCAGCGGGTCCACCGGCTGGAACCCATGCTCCACCATGCGGAAGTGAGCCGTCGCCAGGAGGGATTCGTTGATGCCCAGCGCCGGGTTCATCCTGGGGGAGGGGAGCAGGTCGCCGGCCAGGTGCTCCCGGATCAGTTGGTCGTAGGGGATGTCGGCGTTCAGGGCGCGAATCAGGTAGTCGCGGTAACGCCAGGCGTAGGGCGTGTCCGGATCGCCCTCACTGCCATGGGACTCGCTGTAGCGGACCAGGTCCATCCAGTGGCGGGCCCAGTGCTCGCCGAACTGGGGTGAGTCGAGGAACTCGTCCACCAGGTTCTCGTAGGCGCGCGGAGAGGAGTCGGCGACGAAGGCCCGAACCTCTCCGGGGAGGGGAGGGAGTCCCCGCAGATCGTAGGAGAGACGGCGGATCAGAGTGTGCCGGTCCGCAGCCGGCGCCGGTTCCAATCCCTCCTGCTCCAATCCGGCCAGGATGAACCGGTCCATGGGGTGCAACGGCCAACCGGCGCCGGCCACCGCCGGCGGGGAGACGGAGCGAACCGGCTGCCAGGCCCAGTGACTGCGCTTTCGGGCTTCCAGGTGGAACCCTTCACCCGAATCTGCCGAGACCGCTGCGGGATCGGTCCAGGGGGCTCCCATCCTGACCCATTCGATGAGGGACTCGATCTGCGCCTCCGACAGGGCTCCGGTGGGAGGCATCAACGCCGGCCGGCCCTGGACTCGGTGGATCAAGGGGCTCTTGTCCGGCTTGCCCGGAACGATGGCCGGTCCCGAGACGCCCCCCTTGATCAAATCGTCGCGCCGGTCCAGCCGCAGACCGGCGAAAGGCGTCGCTGTGTCGGCGCTATGGCATTCGTAGCAGTGGTTGACCAGCAGGGGGCGGATCTCTTTTTCGAAGAATTCGAGCGAGGCGGGGTCGGTCGTGGAAGCCCAGAGACCAGTAAAGCAGGCCAGGAGTGCGGGCCCCGCGCTGAAAACGAACGTTTGACTCTTCATGTCATGAGCCACGTGCGGACGTTTTGGGTCTGCACCCGTGCTCAAAAGTCTAGCGACGGCAGCAGTCCAAGGGCAACATATTGAGTACGCCAAATTGGGAAATTTCTCGAAAAGGGTTGGCGAGAGCGCTCATGAGGAAGAAGTTCGTGAGGAATTGGGGTTGACCCGCTTTCGTGGACACATCCAAAGTAAGGAAGTGAAAGAAGGGATCCACGATGGCAAGAAAGCAGCGGCGGTGCCCGCCGGAGTTACGGCGGGAGATCGTGGCGCTGGTCCGCTCGGGGCGACCGCATGAGGCGCTGGCGCGGGCGTTCGAGCCCTCGGCGGCGATCCGCAAGTGGGTCAAGCAGGCCGACCTGGACGAGGGGCACCGTAAAGACGGCTTGACGACGTTCGAGAGCCAAGCGTTGAGCCAGGCGAGGCGGGAGATCAAGCGGCTGCGGATGGAGCGGGACATCCTAAAAAAGCCGCGGCTTGGTTCGCCCGGGAGAGCGACTCGATCCCCGGCAAGGACTCGAGTTCGTGAAGGCGTACCGGGCCCGGATTCCGATTTGGGTGATGTGCCGCGTGTTGGGTCTCTCCCCCAGCGGTTACTACGCCTGGTTGAAACGCACGCCCTCTAAGCGGGCTCGCCGGGACGAGGCGCTTCGGGAAAAGATCGTGCGGATCTGGAACCAGAACCGGAGAGTTTACGGTCGGCCTTGTCTGCATGCCGAGCTGAGAGTTCGAGGGGAACGGACGAGCCCGAAGCGCGTGGGCCGCTTGATGAAGGAAGCCGGGACCCAGGGGGCGAGTCGGAGGCGCCGGAAGGCAGGGCTCACCCGGAGGGACCGGAAGGCGCGTCCAGCACCGGACCTGCTGAACCGCAACTTCACGGCCGAGGGACCGGATCAGCTCTGGGTCGCGGACCTGACGTATGTGCGGACCGAGGGGGGCTGGTTGTACGTGGTCGTGGACGCCTGGAGCCGCCGGGTCGTGGACTGGACGATGGAGACGCATCTGCGATCCGAACTGATCGAGAAGGCGCTCGCCATGGCGGTGATCCGGCGCCAGCCAAAGCAGGTGATTCACCACTCGGACCAAGGGACGCAGTACACTTCGGCTGCTTTTGGGAAAAGATGCCGGGAGGCGGGAGTGCGTCCGTCGATGGGCTCGGTCGGGGACGCGTACGACAATGCCCTGTGCGAAAGCTTCTTCGCGACGCTGGAATGAGAGTTGCTGGACCGTCACAGGTCCCGGAACCCGAGCGAGGCACGGCGGGCCGTCTTCGAGCTGGCCGACCACACAGCCAGCACCATCACGGTAGCACGAAGTGTCGCGTGCGACACGATTGAAGAGGGCAGGGGGCGCTGCCCCCCTGAGACCCCCCGGATGCAAAGAAACCTAAAAAAACTCTTAAATCCCTGGCAAGAGAGGCCGTGGATCCCTCGTCAAGCGGTATCCCGTTGCGGCAAATCAGGGATTTGCCGCAACGGGAGTCCTTTTGCTGACGTGTTCACCAGTCGCCCCCACACGGAAGAAAGGACGGCCTGTCAATGGCTGCAATCGGACATTCTCGATGGCTATTGACATTCGGCACGCGGAAGGCTTGCTCCCCACCGACAGAAGGAGTATTATGAGCTAGACTAGTTCAGACCTCACTAATAAACCGTCCACGAAAACGGGACACCCTCAAATGGACTATCCCATTCTCATTGATCTGTATATCGTTCCCGTAACAACCCGATATGTGTGTTGGCCGAGTTGCTTAATGTCGCTGATGGACGAGGCATTGTGAGGAGTGGATAACGCGTACCTGGGTCTATGCCGTCAGGGCGCAGAGTTCCTCTGCTCAGACTCCATCACATGCTGCAGTGTCGCAACGGTCAATCTGTCACTGCGATCTCTCAACCATGTCAAAGAGGTGGGAACGAGGTTCTCTTTCCTTTCAATAACTACCGTCCCAGGTGCCCCGTCTGCGCCGTTCGGCCCCCTAGGTCCGTATGCGCCAGAGCTAGCATCGGATTGTGCTCCCCCAAGTCCCGCACAACCATCTCCACCACTACCGGGGTCGCCACCCTCGCCACCAGAACCGCCTGTTCCCGGTCTAACAATGATGTCCCTTTGGCTATGGGAGGCACCATAAACGATTCGAATACTACCTCCGTATCCACCTCGCCCCCCGGTCCCTCCGGGACCACCATCTCCTCCACTTTGGGCTGGTTCCCAACCACCGAATCCCGCGCAATCTCCATCTTGACCGTTACTTCCGCGGTGACCCTTGTCGCCGGAATAGCCGTTCCCGCCGATTGCCCTAATGTTCACGCCTTCTACACTTTGGGCCACAATATAGACCGTCCCAGCATAGGCCCCATCCTTTTCTTCAATCGTCCCATCAGCGCCAGATACGTCCAAACTACCCCCTGTAATCGAGTCTGAGAAAATCCAGATATGGGGAGCACGAATGGTAGCGTTGTCGGTGAGAGTGACGCTTTCGCCTACGATGTAAACTGGGTGAATTGTCTGAACAGATTCATCCAAACGGATGGTCTGTCCTCGGATCAGCGTCGAGAAGTCCGTCTCGGCAGAAAGTCTGACAACCTCACCGGTGTTCGTTAAGGTGGTGCTATCGGCTGATCGCAACGCTTCGTCTCGCTTGTTGGGTTGCTCAATCTCAGCGGTGGGCCAAATAGGAGGTCGCATGATCAACGCAACCAACGCTATGCTGACGCCGAGAATGGCATATGTGGCCTGGGCAGCGGGATGAGAATACCAAGGCGTTGGTTGCCGACCTCGTTTGTTGTGTTTGTCATTTGACATTTTCCGATTCTCCCAGTGCTATGATCATCGCTTTGAATATTGGTGCGAACTGCATTCATCGACAGCAGCCGAAAGGTAATCTACCATAGATCTAGTGATAATGACGTTAATTTATGCGCCGATTCTGTGATTTTATGGTGATAACTCCCTCCGATACAGTTCGCCTACTCTCTTCCCATGTTACTGGCTGGAGATAGGAAGAGTGGTTTTGTTGTGGGGAAAGAAGAGAGAGGTGAAGGGTTCCTGTTTTCGTGGACGGTTTATTAGTACGGTCTGCTTCGCGGAGGGTGTGATGTCAGTGGACAATCTCCTGTGGGGAGTACCACCAACCAGACCGCTGGTGCTCCGCCCGGAAATTTGGGTGCCGGGACTGGCAGCGGACAGTGCGAAATCCCCGGCTATCCGCGCCCTGCGGATGTGAAGAACTTGGGGCTCTCGTGGTGTCCCGCGACGGTGGATTTTCAGGCCCGCGTTTTCGCCCTTCAGGCGGCCGGGGCACAGTGTGCGATTGCGACGGGCAGCTCTTCGACCCCAGAGCAGATCCAGGCGGCGTGCGAGCGACTGGCGGCGCTGGGGGGTTCCGACTGCCGTTGTCCCTAAGAAACCCTGCGGGGTGACCTCGTTGCGGGCCGATCCCAGTGGCACAAGAGTTCAATCCGGATCCTCCTGATGGGCGTTAGACCAGGTACACTGCAATGACGTCGCTTACACGTCCGGGTTGCTTTTCCGCGCCATGCGGTAGCCGACTTGGCGTTTGTTGAAGATATAGGTCGGGCTGGCCGCGTCATCGCCCAGTTTGATGCGGAGCTTCCTCACGAAGGCCCGCACCGTCCGAGTGTCGCTGGTGTCCCGCCGGCCCCACACCTGGCGTAGCAACGACTCATAGGTAACTGTCCGCCCCGCGTTGACCGAGAGCGCTCGGAGCAGTTTGTATTCGATGGCGGTCAGCCGCACCGGAACGCCAGCCAGGGTCACCCGCCGATCCTCGTAGTGGATGATTAACTCC
>JAJDTT010000207.1 GCA_022827025.1 Acidobacteriota bacterium | reverse complement strand
TTTGCACGGCACTGGATGGCCGAGTGCCATTAGAGGATATCGTCACGAAGGCAGGAATGTAAATAGATAGAATGATATCAGTCTGACAATGCCCCCTTATATGCTGATAGTTCGATGACTCTCCACATGGTGGGCCAGATCGTACAAACAAATTCCCTGGTTCTCAGTGACGTAGATCAGCAGGGAAGGATCCGGTTGACCCGGCCGGCGACGCTCATAGATATTTTGGAGGAGTCCATTGAATCTGGTTTGGCATTTCCCCCGCAGGCAGAACCGGCTCGTGAATGTCTGGCTCCCAGGGCTGCGGGTTCTGGAACGCTCCCCTTTAGCGTGGGGTTTCAGCAGTGAATCCTGCGGCATGAATCTGGAGCTTTAGGTACGCAGCCATTGTGCGCCAAGCTTCGGAATGCATGTAACCAGCAACGTCCACCCTGAAGATGTTGTCATCGGCGCTGGACAGGGTGGAGAGGATTGCATGGGCTTCTTCCCAACTGGCCCAAGCGTCATCACTGGCCCCGGCCGCTATCGAGGTTCTAGCTTCGGGGGACCAGAGGGACCAGGCTGCCTCTGCGGCGTAGGTTGCAATTCTGGAGACAGCCGCGACGTCCCGGATATCATCTCGCTCGACTGCGGTGGAGGCGGCCCAAGCCGCGGTGGTGGCTCCGAACGCCTGAGGTGGCGCGTGTGCAAAGATCTGCGCGGCGACTGAATCTCGTGAAGCTCGCCCTTGGCGCAATCCTTCGATCGTACGCGAGAAACTGGATACCAGCCTTTCCGAGGCCGCGGAGGCTGCGGCGTCGGCAGCATCCCGGACGGCGGTCCACTCGTCTTGTGAGGGCTCGTCCCGGGCCATGCGGCTTTTTACGATCATTGCCGCCCGCTGCATGTGGTTCTCCTCTTTCCAAGGAGCCAGTGGTGAGTCTTCTCCGCTCATCAGCCAGTACAAGAAATGGTCACCAACCATAGTCAGGTCGGAACCGGGACGGATCACCCTCACAAACTGCTCCGGCCAAAGACGCGCCTCCTCCCAAGTCAGGTTCATAAAAATAGAATCCTCCAACCAGGCGAGTGCACGGGGGATGCCGAAAAGGGGCTCGTAGAGATCCTCGTCGTCCTCGGAACCGGGCCGGAAATCGTGAATCGAACAGCCCACGGCCGCGCCTCTGCCTTCTGACCAATAGGGATCTTGAACGAGCCGGTTGGCCTCACGGTGTGCGGCCAGCGCCGCCAGCAACTGATCCTTACTTACTTCCGTCTGCTCGAACGCTCTCATCTAAGATAAAACCTCCATCGACGCGGCTCGCCTGATCCCCACAAGTCCCGAACGGACAAACAACTGGCAGGGTTCCTTTGTCTATTGCGAGCCCTCATTGGCGCCCAACCCGCGACACTTACCCGTGAAGATCGCTTGCGCGGCATCACCGTCAGAAGCCAACCGCTGCCGGACAATTTGGTTTGGCTACGCACTCGGCCAGCGCTCGTGCTGTCCGGTGCCTGTGGTGCAGGCGCGAGGCCACGTTCGAGAGGTACGACAGAATCAGACGCCGTTCGTAGACGTTCAGCATGGCTCTCACCCTCCTAAATTGCGCGTAAATGGAGCGTAGCAGATGAATGCGTCATATCCGGACGTATAATTAGGCGACGATTCCAGAAATTTTCGTTTCCGGGCCGCCTCGATTGCGAGTTCCCCTTTTTTTCAGGGTAGGTACGGTCTCCTATATCTTCCGGTACACTGCGGATCACAACATCGCCAGCGGCGCCCGTTGCCATCCGCCACAGGTGCCATAGTCAAGCAGCTTCCTGGGAGGAATTGATGAAGCGCTACCAACGGGCCACTGACATCGTACGCTTGGCGATTCGGCTACAGGGAGCGTTGGGCGGATGGACGCTGGATGATATCTCCGAGGAGTTCTGCGTCAGCCGCCGTACGGCGGAACGGATGCGCGATGCGGTCAAGGGAGCATTTGGTCCGCTAGAGAGGGTGGACCGAGACGACAGACGGCACTACTGGCGACTCCAATCCAGCAAAGTCAGCAGGTTTATCCGAATCTCGGCCGAGGAGTTGGCGGAAGTCGAGGACACAGCCAAGGGTCTGGACCGGACCGGCCTCGTCGAACGGGCCAACCTGCTCCGGGAACTCGCGGGCAAGCTCCGCGCCCTGCGGCCTCCCCTCGACGCGGAGGAATTCGATGCCGCTCTGGAGGCACTCATGCAGGTCGAGGGACTCGCGATGCGGCCCGGCCCCAGACAGCACCTTGACAGAGGCCTGCTCTCATTGCTGCGGGACGCCATCAAGGCAAGACGCACGGTGGAATTCCAGTACATCTCCAGATTAACGGGGCGGCGCAGCTCGCAGCGGGTCCAGCCCTACGGCGTCCTCTACGGAAACCGGGCATTCCTGGTCGCCCGGACGGACTGGGCGAACGGCATGCGGCTTTGGCGGCTCGCGAACATGAGTAAAGCCCGCACCACCCGCGAAACGTTCGAGCGCGACCCGGCGTTCGATCTGCAACGCTTCGCGGAGCGATCGTTCGGCGTGTTCCAGGAATCACCCGTGGAGACGGTGTTGCGGTTCGACGCGGGGGTAGCCGGCGATGCAGCCGCATTCCTGTTCCATCCGAGCCAGTCCGTTGCCAGGCACGAGGACGGCTCGCTGACCGTGCGTTTCCACGCCGGCGGCCTCGACGAGATGTGCTGGCATCTCTTCACCTGGGGCGCCAGCGTCACGGTGGAGAAACCGGCCAGCTTGCGCCGCCGGTTGGCCCGCATGTGCGCCTCGCTCGCCGCGCATCATGGTGCCCCGAGCGCGGAGTGAGGCGGTGGAACGCATGGGATCTGACGACTAAAAGCTCAACCCGAAGCCGATCAGAGTGCGCGAATGCCTGCTTGCCGTCCCGCAAATACATGTGTTCGTAACGGATCGAGCCTTGATTTCGAATCCCCGTAGGGGTACCCCATGTGGGTGCCCTCCTCGGTCCAGGTCACGCCATCAGTACAAAGCTCCCCCCGGGACGACTCGGCCGCCGTTGCCGGGCGGGCGACCACAAGGGTCGCCCCTACGTCTTTTTGAGGGACAGTACACTAGGCGAACTTGAGAACACGCAACGGATAGCGTTATCTTTCCCCTAATATGCAAGGGAATTCTGGGCAGACCATCGTCGATATCCTGAGTCAATGCAAGGAACCGCTCCCGAAGTGGCTGGATAGCGACAGCCCGACGTTCGACCGCAAGACCTTCTTCGACTCCCGCACGGTCTACTACCCGGGGAGCGGCTGCGACCGTCACCCGGTGGAGCTCTGCGCGCCGTCCCACGCTGCACACACCTTCCTTTACGTCGACTGGGGAGTCAAACGGGAAGAGATTATCGAATGCCTGGAAGACCGGACGAAGGGCTTTCGAGGATATGAGACCCTCTGCCGGCAACCAATAACGGAAGATGCTCTGCGGCCGGGCACGTGGGAGCGTCACTTTAAGAAGCAAGAAGTCGCGAAACCGGTTTTTTTCCCGAAACCGGATGATTCGGTGAAACCGTTCAGATTGTTTGTTGTATTGAGGCGAAAGGACGGTGACGAGGACCTAGGTCCGCGGCGCCTTGCGATCCTTTTCATCGGCGGTGACGGTTTTGAATATTTCGACAAACTGTACTGCCAGGAAGACGGCACACCGCCGCCGTATCTGGTGGTTGTCGAGGACTACGGTTGGGGCGGGAATTACGACCGTTTCGACAAAGGTGGACTCTTGGAACGAATCGCCCGGAAATGTAGCGTCCGGCCGAAGTATTTGTTGGTTGGAGAACCCTCCACGAAATGGACGGGCTATGAGGACACCAAAGCCCGACCCGAGCGCGGTGGCTATCACGGATATAAAAGACATCTTTTTTGCCTTTGCTGCGACTGCACATAGAGTTGCGGGCGAGGCCGTCGTGGGCGAGCGGCTATGCATAGCCGACAACGATTCCGCGAGGCTCTTGAACGAGATCGTGCAGCGGCGCGAAGAGCGCAGTCGAGGTTTGCAATACTCCTCGAAAAATCGCTCGTAGAAGCTCCGGACCGTCCAGATCGTGCGATTCTGACCGGTAAGTTCCCGCTTGAGCTGCTTCCAGGTGCCGTCCAGGCTCCCGTCTCCACCCGAGTTTGGAGCACCTGTGCGCTCCGGTAGTTGGGGGCGCACTTTCTGAGCCGACCGGATCCGTTAGGCCAGTACTTGCTGACGACGTATCGCGTCCTCCCTCGGCGATCCTTCACCTTATAGATGCCCATGCATCTCCTCCTTTCCGGATCCGGGTTCTTCGCCGTGGGGCGAATCGTGCCACGGCTCCAGAGAAAGGACCGGTGGGACTTGTCCCACCGGTCCTCGGTCTTCCTCTTGGCTTTCCCGCCAGGGATCAATGACACCCTTGACGCACTGCCGAAACGAACTTCCACAAGCCTTTGCGACTGCCAAGTGCGTTTACCGTCAATCACGACCTGGAAGGAGCGATCTTCCGCCGCTGGTTGCAGCTCGACCGCCCGCTTCAGTGCGGCCGTCACCGCGCCGTAGGACTGGCCGGGAAGGTCTCCCGGGATCTCCAGGAGATCGTGATCCGCCGGCCCAGGATCTTCGCCGATCTCTTGAGGACACTCGACGAGGCTCCGGACCACGTGGTGATGCGGATCACCCGGGAGGTCCGAGCCGGAGCCGCGTGACGGACCGGACGTTCAGTCTGGTCCTTTCCAGGGCAAGCCATTACGCGGGCGAGTCCCGCCCACTCAGTCCAATTGTCGCCTCGGCGCGAATGGCGACCTGACTCGGGCATCTTGTCACCACATCGGGGAGTCATCATGATGGCTCTCATGCGGATGACATTGACTATCGATCCTGATGTCGCCCAGCTCCTGCGGCGAGAGATTCGGTGTTCCGACCGGAGTATGAAGGCCGTGGTGAACGATGCCTTGCGAGCCGGTCTGGGAATACGGGGCAAAAGACCGCCGACATCTCGATTCAAGGTGAAGCCTCACGGCTTCGGATTCAGGCCGGGTATTGACATCCATCGGCTCAATCAACTGGCCGACGAGCTGGAAGCGGAGGAATGGGGGGCCGGGTGAGTCTGTTGCCTTCCCTTGAAGGATCGCAGGTTTCCGATTTGGCCCGAGTCTCCTTCCTAGTGTGCCGTCCCGCAAATACATGTGTTCGTAACGGATCGAGCCTCGATTTCGAATCCCCGTAGGGGCACCCCTTGTGGGTGCCCTCTTCAGTCCAAGTCACGCCATCAGTACCAAGGTCCCCCCGGGACGACTCGGCCGCCGTTGCCGGGCGGGCGACCACAAGGGTCGCCCCTACGTCTTTTTGAGGGGCAGTACACTCGTGGGTTTTCACTAAGGCCTGCGTGACGCTATCACCCGCCGGTCCGTCGCCTGAGTTTCGAGATAACTCGATGTCATCGCCGCGGGCGGCGGAAGAAGGGGGGACCGGAAAGTCCCCCCTCCGCACGGCGTGGTTCACGGTGGACGCGGGCGGCGTCTACTCGGCGCGTTGGACCGGGATTGGGACGCATCCAGGGGCCGGGGAGCGGCGACTTTCTAGTCGCCGACTGGGATCGGCGTCCTTCCGGGCGCCGGGAATGGCGACGTGGAGCGGCGACTCAGCCGGGGAGCGATGCGACTCCGCAGGGCACCCACAAGGGGTGCCCCTACGGTCTGTCGGGGATTGGTCCGACAGGGCGGCTAGAAACCGCCCTTCCAGTGGGCGACTGGAAGTCGCCGTTCCTGGTGGGCGATTAGGAAATCGCCCCTCCTGGCGAAGAACACGGGGCGCGTGAAACACGCCGCTCCAAGAGGCGCCCGGAAGGACGCCGATCCCAGTCGGCGCCGAGGACGACGCCGCTCCAAGTGGCGCCCGGAAGGACGCCGGTCCCAGTCGGCGCCGAGGACGACGCCGCTCCGGACGACGCCGCTCCGGACGACGCCGTTCCTGCCGGGTGTCCGGCATTGGAAGTTTCAAAGAAAAAGAAGAAGGGGGGACCGGAAAGTCCCCCCTCCGGGTGGCCTATAATGGCGCGGGACCATGTTGAGTTCGCTCCCGGGCCACAGGCACCTGATTCGTGAACTGGTGGCCCGGGATATCCGGAGCCGCTACGTGGGGTCCGTTGCCGGCCTGTTCTGGTCGATCCTGAATCCGGCTCTGCAACTGGCTCTCTACACGCTGGTCTTCTCGCTGGTGCTGGAGGTCCGGTTCGGGACCGAGGCCTCCACCGGGGTCTTCGCGTTGAATCTCTTCGCCGCGCTGCTGCCCTGGATGGCTATCCAGGAGGGGGTCGTCCGCTCGGCGCGGACCTTCATCGAGAATGCCAACATCATCAAGAAGCAGCGTTTTCCGCTGGAGACGCTTCCCTTCAGCGTTCTGGTCTCGGCCGTCGTGCACCAGTTGCTGGGGACGGCCGTCTTCCTCGTGGTGCTGGCGGTCGCCCAACTGGGCGACTTCCGGTTCCTGGTCCTGATCTTCCCCCTCTTCGCGGTCCAGATCCTGATGACGTACGGGCTGGCCGCCCTGGCCGCCTCGCTGAACGTCTTCTTTCGCGACGTGGCGCAGCTCCTGGGCGTCCTGTTCATGCTCTTCTTCTGGGTCACGCCCATCGTCTACCCGCGGAGCCGGGCTCCGGAACCCTACCAGTTCCTCCTCTCCCTGAACCCGCTGACCCACATGGTGGAGGCCTACCGGTTCGCCTTCCTGGGCGCTCCGGAACCTTCCGTCTGGGGGCTGCTCTACTGGGGCGTCCTGTCCCTCGGGTTCTATCGCCTGGGGCGTTTCGTCCTGGACCGGACCCGCAACCAGTTGGTGGACCTGCTGTGAGGTCCGCCGTCCGGGCCGTCCTCCTTTCCAAGTTCTACGGGGCCCATTGGAACCCCCGGAGCCTGCTCCGGCAGATCCTCACGGGGAAGGAGTCGGGCCGGCGGATCCGGGCCCTGGAGGGGGTCAGCTTCCGGGTCGAGGCGGGCCGGGCCCTGGGAGTGGTCGGTCAGAACGGGTCGGGAAAGACGACCCTGCTGAAGATCGTGTCGGGGGCGGCTCACCCCAGTTCGGGGCAAGTCGAGGTGGACGGACGGGTCGGCGCCCTGCTGGACCTGGGAGCCGGATTCCATCCCGAGTTCAGCGGCCGCGAGAACATCCGGTTCACCGGGGCTCTCATGGGCCTGGAGCCGGACCGGGTCCGGGAGGCGGAAGACCGGATCGTGGCCTTCAGCGAGCTGGAAGAGTTCATCGACCAACCGGTGAGGACCTATTCCGCCGGCATGTACGTCCGCCTGGGATTCGCCGTCTCCACCGGATTCCATCCCTCCGTGCTGGTCATCGACGAGGCGTTGGCGGTGGGCGACCAGCCCTTCCAGAAAAAGTGCACGGACCGGATCCTGTCCATCAAGAAGAGGGGAGCCGCCATCGTGATCTGCTCCCACAACCTCTACCAGGTCAGGACCCTGTGCGAGGAAGCGATCTGGCTCCGGGAAGGCCGGCCCCGATCCCAGGGGGATGCCGTCACGGTGGTGGAGGACTACAGCCGGTTTCTGGGGCAGGCGGCCGCTCCCCGGGACGCGGACGCCGGCGCCCCCGGTTCCGGCCCCGCCCGGAATTGCCGGATCGAAAAACTCCGGATCGAGGACGGTTCGGGTTCCCGATGCGAGAGCTTCCGGACCGGCGAGACCTTGCGGCTGGAGATCGTCGCCGAGTTCGCGTCCGGGTTCCGGGGCCGTCCCAGCCTCCGGGTGGCGATCCGGAGAGACGACGGCCTCACCATCCACGAGACCCGGACCCGCAGCTTGGAAGAGCTTCAGCCCTTGGGCCGGGGCCGTTACCGGGGGCGGGTCACGCTGCGGGAGATTCCGCTTCTGGCGGGCGGATACCGGGTCCGGGCCGCTGCATGTTCCCATTCGGAGGAGCCCGAGACGGGGAGCTGGCAGTCGATTCCGTTCAGCGTGCGCTCGCGGGGAAGAGAGTTGGGAGCGGTCCGGATGGAGCATCGCTGGAGGGGCGGTTTGCAACCGCCGGAGTCCCCATGACGTTCGGACAAGAAGGCACGGGGGACAAGCATGTCCCCTTCAGTCGATCGCACTTTTTTCGCGGTCGTCGTTAGAGGTAGTGAGCGTTGACTGTCGATGGCGGGCGACGGGAAAATACGTCGTACAGGCCGGATTGATCGGAGAACGCCGGCAGTTCCCGTCAGCGGGCGATTGACCAGATCGGTGGGGTTCGGGCCATGAATGTGGATTTGATCAGAGTCTTGCTGGCCGTGGCGACAGTGGGCGTGGGTCTTGCCGGGCTGATGTTGTCCAGCTTGCGGGCGCTGCGGCACGAAGTGCGGGGTCTGCGCCACGAGACGCGGGAGGAAATCCAGGGTCTGCGACAGGAGACGCGGGAGGAGATCCAGGACCTGCGCGGCCATATGGAGCGGATCGACTCCCATATCGGCGAACTTCGAGAACGGATGGCGCACGTGGAAGGACTATTGACCGGTTTGCGCGACGCTTTCGTCCAGAGGACTATCGCGAATTAGCTTCTCGGCGTGACGTTTCGGTCGGCCCTTGTTCCTTTTCGCCGGGAGCCTGCGCGGCAGAAATTGATCGACTGCGAAAGCGTAGAATCGGTCCATATTCGTGCGATTTCTCGGCAAATAGAACCACTTTGCACCTCCAAATCGGGAAAATCCGGCCTCGATTTTCTACTTTCTCGCTACGATCATTTCTACCGCGCAGACTCCTGGTGTACTGTCCCTCAAAATGACGTAGGGGCGACCCTTGTGGTCGCCCGCCCGGCAACGGCAGCCGAGTCGTCCCGGGGGGAGCTTTGTACTGGTGGCGTGACTTGGACCGAAGAGGGCACCCACAAGGGGTGCCCCTACGGAGATTCGAAGTCGAGGCTTGATCCGTGTCAACACATGTATTTGCGGGACGGCACACTAGGGTTTGAGTTCGGAGGACGCCGGCATTTCCCGTCAGCGGGCGATTGACCAGACCGGTGGGGTTTGGGCCATGAATGTGGATTTGATCAGAGTCTTGTTGGCCGTGGCGACAGTGGGCGTGGGTCTTGCCGGGCTGATGTTGGCCAGCTTACGGGCGTTGCGGCACGAAGTGCGGGGTCTGCGACAGGAGACGCGGGAGGGGATCCAGGGGCTGCGACAGGAGATGCGGCAGGAGATCCAGGGGCTGCGACAGGAGATGCGGGACATGCGCGGCCACATGAGTCAGGTCGACTCCCATATCGGCGAACTCCGGGAACGGATGGCGCACGTGGAGGGACTGCTGACCGGTTTGCGCGACGCCTTCGTCCGCCGGACCGTGCCGGAATAGGAAGGGCGACATCCTTGTCGCACAGGAGCGGCGTCGTCCTCGGCGCCGACTGGGATCGGCGTCCTTCCGGGCGCCGCTTGGAGTATCCATGTTGCAAGTGAAGGAGCGGCGTCATCCTTGGCGCCGTCTTACGACCTCGCATTCAAAAAAAACCGGGCGGCCGCATCGTCTCTCCCTCCCTCAGCTCGTCCCCCCCGCACGGCGCGAAAGAGAGCGAACGGACCGACCTTCCCTCCAAAGCAA
>JAJDTT010000026.1 GCA_022827025.1 Acidobacteriota bacterium | reverse complement strand
TAGAGAAACAGTTAGACCGACTACCCGAAGTGAAGTTCCGACTAGAAAGTCGCCGCTCCACCCGCCCAGTTTCTCGGGGGATCATGCCGGAGGCCCGGCGGTGGGGGACTTCTGAGAAAACATGGGCACCCCCGGAGGGGGGACATTCTTGCCCCCCTCTTCGCCGCGGTTGCCTTCGCTGGGCCCCGGCGGGGCCGGAGTTGCGCGAATAGGAGGGGGGACTTTCAGTCCCCCCGTGAGAGTGGGGGTAGGAAAACCCCCACTCCTTCTTTTTCTCGCAGGATTTCGCCGGACCGGGTCCGGTGGGGGAGCTCCTATCGTGACGTTTGCGGTCTTTCGGGACCTCGATTTGCCCGTACGGGTCGAAATGGGAGTGTGAATGGGACACGCCGGGTGGATCCACAAATGGCGGTCCCTTGGGACGCTACAAACTCCAATATGGCGATTTCAGGAAACAAATCGTAGACTTATCAGCAGACGAGGGACACTTATCAGACTGGAATCATTTATTCCATATACATTCCCACCCTCTTGACGGTACCCTTTAATGACATTAGGTCATCCGGTGCCGTGAAGATCATTCATTGCAATGCGTCGTCCAAGACAATTCTTCGGGAATCGGCAAAGTGGAGAAAGCGATCCCATGATCCCTCTTGATTCCCGTTGCCGTGCCCTGAAACGGTCCCTTCCCTGCACCGGGGACGAATCTGGAATAGAGTTCGCAGACTTGCAATGTCCAAGAGCCTGAACGTCCTGCCCAACCCGGCTCTCAAGCCGGAAATCACCGACTGCGCCCTCCTGGAGGGCAACCTGGAAGAGTGGATCGTCTGCTGTTCTCAGCGGTTCTTCCCGCTGGCCCGGAGAATTGCCAGGGACGATGGCCTGGCCGAGGACGCGCTTCAGACCAGTTGGGTCAAGATCCTCCAATCCATCAACCATGCTTACTTCAACGGTCCCAAGGCCTGCCCCTGGGTGAGCCGGATTGTCGCCAACACGGCCAAGGATGATCGTCGGCGACGGCAGCGCCGGAAAGAAGTTGCTTTCTTCGAAGCCGAATCTCCGGTTCGAACTCCTGAGGATCTGACCCAGGAGAAGCAGATGCTGGCCCTGCTGCGGGAAATGGTCTCGCTGCTCCCGGACACCTACCGCCAGGTGATCGAGTTGCGGGTGTACGAAGGATTCTCCACCCGGCAGACGGCAGACCTGCTCCATGTCTCCCGCTCGGACGTCTCGACCCGGTTGCATCGGGCCACCAAGCTGCTCCAGCGGCGCATCGATTCCCGCCTTTAACCTCCCGGAAGCTCCACGGCAAGGGGACAGGCTCAGTTCAAGTTCCCTACCTGGTCAAGACATTGCTCGAATACAGGCCGGGTTCACCGTCGATCCGGATCTTGGCGACCAGCCGATACTCGCCCGGGTGCGACGGCGTGTAGGCACAGACCCGTCCCGTCGTTTCAGTCCCCTTGACGTCCGACCATTCGGCATCCGGCGCCGCTCGAGTCTGCCACTTCGAATGGACGACGGAGTAATGAACGTCTTCGAGGACGATATCTCCCACTTCGGTACAGCCGGTGGTCGCCAAGGGGCCGAACGCCACTCTTCCGGGCGCCCCGGACAACAACTCCGCGCCATCGACGACCTGGTCGGCGCCGACTCCGACGCGCTCGAAGACCAGGATGCCGTCGTCTTCAGCGCCGACGTAGGCATGCCTGCCGTCGGGACTGGCCGCGAGGCTCCGGGCATGGCCGAATTCGACCAGCGGATTGTTGAAACGGTCCGGCTGGCGTGGCGACACCTGATCCGTCAGCCTGAGCTCGCCGGGTTCGGATCGCCACTGGAGGCCGAAGGTCCTGTCGGTGCAGAACACGTCCGCCGCGGGCACTCCCCTACGGGTGGCGGCGAGACGGCACCGGTCGTCGAAATCATCCAGAAGAATCCCCAACCGCGGCATGGAGAAGGGATCTCCAAACCCCTCTACGGACGGCGTCAGTGTTCCGAGAGCCTCCGGAACGGCAGGGTCCTCTTTCAAATCGTACACGGTCATGCTCTGTCCGTTGTGGTAGAAGACGAACAGGTACTGGTCATCATCGCTGATCGCCAACGCCGCCAACTCCTCGAACGGGATCTCATTTTTCGCTTTCCTGGTGATCCGGCCCGTTGCGGTGTCGCGTTCGAAGATGAGCAACGCGCGGTCCGTCCCCGCATAGACGTGGCGGCCTCCGTTGGAGATCAGGGCGCGCCTCAATCCGCGGACACTCAAGGTCTGGACATGCCGCAGTTCGCCCGGCGTCTCCAGGGCCCGGACCTGCAGCCAACCCACGGAGGGAACGACCGCGTTCAGGAACGAGCCTTCAGCATCCATGGACACGTCGCCGAGCATGCTGACGTTGCAGCCGGAGATGATCAATGGATCCCCTGTGACCACCATCTCCCCCTGATCCTCGAGCTCGAGCTGGGTGTCATCGACGGGTACGAACCGGCGCCACGTCCCGCAGTGATGGGCGTAGAGTTCGCCTCGATGCGAGTCCCAGATCAGTGAGTTGCCTTCCATTCCGAACGGGCTGTCGTCTTCCAGCAACTGGACAAAGGTCAGGTTTCCGGTCTTCGGATCCCGTCCGAAGACTTGCAGCCCCAGCTTCGATGCCGCATACAGAGCGGTTCCACGTTCATTCAGCGCCAAGCCGGACGGGCTTCGGAGCAGCAGCGAGGTTCCATTGGCGTCCCGGTCTCCGTC
>JAJDTT010000057.1 GCA_022827025.1 Acidobacteriota bacterium | reverse complement strand
GGATCCTTTCGTTACTTCAGTCTTCCTGATACCGTCGGTCGGCGGTGCATCTCGCCTGGCTGTGAGGCAGGGCGGCCGCAAGAGTCACCTCATTTTCACCATTTGCGCCCAAAATCTTCAGAACGTCAAGCGTGGACGACTTGAGACCGCGCGGCGTACCGCAAGCGCACGATGGAATGGATCGGAAACGTCCCATAGAATCCGACGTGTGCACTATCCCGCGGTCCTGATTCCGCAGTTGATGACGGGCACGGGAGGCTATGCCGTATGAGCGATCCTGTTGAGCTGCCACCTGAACTCGTTGCGCTTCACGATGCATGTGGCCGTATCCTGCAGAAACTCAAGGGTGGGATGGACCCGTCCGGGACGCCGGCCGGTCCGTACGGCGACCACGAACCGTTCGACATCGTGGAATCCGACATCCTGTCGATCCAGTTGCAGCGCCTCCAAGACGGTGTGAATCGTTTGGTGAGCGCGGTCGAAGAATTGGGCGAAGCCATGGAAGCCGGTGAGTACGACAATGCCACCGTATACAGCGTCATGGGTCGAGTTGAAGCACACGTCGAGATTCTGCATGCGGATTACATTGAGGTTGCTGCTTGGCGTGTCTGCGGCGAGGATTTGGTCGCCCGAGATCTCATGACCGCCATCTACAGGCATACGCTGAAGGAAATTCGGATGTGGCTCGAAGAAGCGATTGCCGCGCTGGCTGATCCGATCTCCGCGATGGCAAAACGGGGTGTTGATCTGACTGAGCAGTTTGAGGCCCTGGAGTGGGCGACTGAGCCGGAACCGAGGAATGTAGAGATCCCACTCACCCTCAAGTTGACCGGCGCGCCGGAGCTTTCCGATCTAACGGCATGGATGGAACGCCAAGTCCGGCGGCAGCGAACCCGGGTCAAAAGGCAGGAGCGGGAACAGATCCGACGCGATGGGGACCTCGCTAGAAATACGGGTTGTTTGTATGGAGCCTTATTCGGATGGTTACTCGGCAGCTGGGGCAACGACGATTGAGAATTTTAGTCCGGTCCATGTGAGTTCGACTGCGCTGCCCCTCACACCCGCTCCAACTCGCGAATGACGCGATCGCAGTTGAGGATCTTCTCCGCCAGATCCAGCGGGCGGTAGAAGTAGTGGTTGGACGCCTCGTATCCGAGCCGGGAGTCTCGCCGGGCGATCGGATAGAGCCGTCGAGCCAGGTCGATTTCGTCGCGGCAGAGCGCCGCCATCTCGGCCCGGATCCGACGGAGGTCGGCGGTCGCCGACTCCAACTGCTGCCGGAGCAGGTAGAACTTCACCTGATTCGCGACGCTACGAAAGTGGATGAAGCAGGTTTCGCTAACCCCCAGGTCTTTTTTCGCATCAGCCCGAAGGTGCTCCGGCACCTGCTTCAGGGCTCTCCGTAAGGCATCCAGTCCCTTTTCCCATTTCTCCGACATCTTGCGGAACTGTTTCTGCACCACGTCTTCCGGGTAGGCGCCGCGCCAGCCCGGCACGTCGTCATGGGGGAACAGAGTCATGCGGGACCGGTGACCCGTCGGACTCGAACGCAACAGATTGGCGGGTCCGTGCTGGACCGGGATCATGTAGATGCTGATGCCGTACGGATACTCTTCGAAGGCGTCGCTGAAGGCCTTCCAGGCTGACTTGACCAGCGGTGCGGCCTTCGGACCGTAACGGCGTTCCGCCACCTGCGTCAGGACCTCGTCGGAATCAGGTGTCGGCCAGCGGCCGTATTCCCGCGCCACCTCCAGATTGGGCGAGGGGTACCCACCGACCGTCCAGGACAGCATCAGGCCCTCGATTCCCACTTTCAGGAGGTTCTCGAGATGCTGCCGGGTCAGGTTCAGGACCGGTATGTAGGGGACGGCCGCCAACTCCCAACTGTTGTTGATCTGGATCTTGGCCAGGGTGCTGATCCCCCTCTGCCGCGCGGCCGTCCAGTGGCGCACCGCCCTGGGCCCCGGACCGACCACGGAGACGGAGTACTCGCCGACCTGGGTCCGCACGCCGCCCCGGTGGACCGGTTGTTCCCACTCGCTCACGCTGAGCAGACGGACGTCTTGCGGAAGTCGGCGAATGGTCGGAAACGGGTCATTGCCGTTCGGCACCCAGGAGTGTCCCCAGCCCCAGTCCCAGAAGATGATCTCGGCCTTCCGGCTGCTGCGGCGGATGCCGTCACGAATTGCCTTGAGCACGGCCGCCACCGTCTCCGCCGGGTTGATCCCGGGGCAACGGGGGCAGTTCTCGGGACGCCCTCTGGAGAAGCAGTTGGTCAGGTTCTCCGACATGGTGATGTTGACGATTCCGCCCAGATCGGGGACCTGGGCGAAGAGGTGGCTCAGGCCTTCCGAAACCCACTGGAGGACCGGCTCCGTGTTGGTGCACATGGCGAAGTATCGGGGATCGTCGGCGTCGTAGGTGCCCTTGATCCCGGGACGGTCCCGAAAGAAAGATTCGGGCATGGCTCTGGGTTCGTTGATGTAGAGCAGGACCTTCATCCCGTACTTGGCGCACCGGTCCACCAGCCGGTTGAGCCGTTCGAGGCGGGACTGCCAACCGTCGCCGAATTCGGGAAAGACGCGAGACGGGGCGAGCTGCCTCAGGACCCCCTGCATCCAGACGCCGTTGACGCCCAGCCGCGCCAACTTCTCCAGGTACGCCGCCGGAAACGGATCGATGTCCTCCTCCATCAGGGGATCTCCATACAGGGCAACGTAGGAGTAGAGGTAGCTCGTTTCCAGGCGCCGAACCCTTCGGATCGTTCCCTTGGACAGGAAAGGACCCTGCCGCTGCTCCATCCGCATCTGCAGCTCGTAGATGCCTTGGCGAATCCCCCCCGGATCGGACGCCAGAACCGTTACGGAAGCGGCCTCGACCCGGATCTCGAAGCTGTCCTGACTCGAGGCGACGTCCGGATCCAAGAGGAAACACAGCGTTCTCCCATCCGACCCGCCGCCTTCGCCGACAGTTTGGGTGGGACATTGCATGGTGTGCCGCAGGTAAGCCTGAAACCTCTGAGCCATCTCCATAAGCTCGGGCTGACCCGGTATCCGAACGGCCCAACCGGAAAGGTCGATCTCCTCCCGATCCGGTTGCGCGCGGGGGTCCCGACGCGGCGGGATCTCATCCCGGCTCAGATCGCCGACGAAACGAAACGGTTCCTCCCCGGTTTCATGCAGAACCTTGCCGAAGGTCGTTGTCGCGAGCCGCCGGATCTCCGCGGCCCGTTGCCTTTCCTCCGGAGTCGGAGCCGCCCAGCGGATCGAGTCGCACTTCGGTTTGGGACCCAGCTTGTACCAAAGGAAGTCGTCTTCCCTCAGGGTGAAGTCGTAGTGCTCCCGATCCCAACCGAGCAGTTCGATCAACTGCTCTTCGGGCAGCAGGTGCCAGTTCTGACGGATCACCGTGATGTAGATGCGGCGGAGTTGGTCCCCGGTGAGATTCGGTTTGGCGGGCAGGCCCATCGATTCTCCCAATTGAACGATCTGATCGATGGTCGCACCGACGACTCGGGCCATACGGTCGGCGTTGGCCAATTCCCAGTTTCTCCAGACGAACTGATGGAGCCGACTGGGGAAGTGGGGCTCGGAGATGGGAACCGAGAAGTCCCCATAGTGAGCCTTGATCGGTGTCTGGGGCCGAGCCATCCGGGCCACAATCGCCGGAGTCGCGACGGCGCCGGCCAGGAACTCTCTTCGGTTGGGGGACATTCCTGTGATGGATCGCCGCAGCATGAACCTGCCTCGAAAGAACTTGAAGGAGAGTGGGATTCCTTGACCTAAATTATTGCATTTTGGGACAATCCGGTCACTTGACAACCTGCGGCAAAAGTCGTCACGGCATTCGACCGGGTCTGCATCCCGAAGGACTCACCCGTGGGGCCGAGGTCCGGCCCTAAGAGGGCACCCAAAAGGGGTGCCCCTACGTCATTTTGGAATTTCTCATTAGCCAAGGGGGCGAGATCATGAAGAGCAGACGGTCGTTCCTGGCGGAAACAGCGGCGTACACGACACTGGGCGCACTCACCGGCTGTGGGTCACCCGCTCCATCGGGCGGTGAGGCCGGACGACAGCCGGTGACTCCGTCCTGGCCCACTCCCTTGCTGATGCCGGACGACTTCAGCGAGCTGCACCTGACCGCCTGGCGCGTGGAGCCCGGCACCCCCGATCCCGGGAACCCGCTGCTGGAGGGGGACATGCCTTGGGACGCCGGCGGCATCGGGATCCACGGCTCGGTGTTCAAGGATCCCAGGAACGGCCGGTGGAAGGCCTACCTGGTGGCCACGCCTCCGGAGGAGACGGCCGTGGACTGGCGCAGCCCGTGGGCCTCCATCAACCACGCCAAGCGCCGCCTCTGCCTGTTCGAGAGCGACGACGGAGTCCACTGGTCGCGGCCCCCGCTGGCCAACGCTTCGTTTGGCCAACATGAGAAGACCAACATCATCTTCGACCTCGACCAGGGGACGGCGGCCTATTCCTCCGTCATGGTCGACGAGGGCGACACCGGCATGCCCTACGAGATGTATGTCCTTCGATGGGCTTCCGTGGAGGGAGAAACCCCGGCCGGAACCGGCTATTACCGATACCGCTCCCGCGATGGTTATCACTGGGAGCTTTCGGGCGAACCCATCTACGACCCCATGAGCGGCGATCTCTGTTTCTTCTATCGCTACGGTCCAGGAGAGTACGTGGCCTATTACCGGCTGGGTGGAAAGAAGCAACCGGGCGACCATGTCCCCATCTACGAGGATGCGCCGCGCCGAACGGTCTACCGGGCGACGAGCGAAGACGGGGACGTGTGGAAACGGGACGAGTCCATGATCCTGACCCTGGACGAGCGCGACCACCGGGACACGCAATACCAGGAGCTGGTCCCGCACCGGGTTCCCGGGGGATACCTGGGGATGGTGACCATGTATTGGCCTCTCACCCAGACCTTGAATCTGCGCCTGGCGGCCTCAAGGGACGGCAGCCGCTGGTGGTATCCGGACCGCCGGCCCTGTCTCGACAACGCCCCCTTGGGCGATTACGGCGGAGGCATGATCTGGCAGAGCCAGTACCTGGTCGAGGAGGGCGGCCGAATGCACCTCTACTACGGAGGAACCGAAGGGGCGCACCGGCAGATCTTCGACACCCGGGCTCCCAGCCAGCAGGTCGGTTACATGGAGAACGCCATCGATCACGGAGCCCATTTTCTGCCCTTCAATTCCGCCCTCTGCCGCGCCTCCTGGAAAGTGGGTCGAATGTACGCGCTGATCCCGTCCGCGGGTGGTCCGACCCTGGGCATGGCGGTCACCCGGGACCAGGATCTGGCGAATCGGTCCCTGCGGGTGAACATCGTGACTCGGCCGGCGAAGAAATCTTCAAAGCCGGACTTGGATGCCGGTTACCTCCAGGTGGAGCTGCTGGATTCGGAGGATCGGCCCCTGGAGGGGTTTTCCAGGAAGGACTGCAGCCCCCTGAAAGGCGACCATACGGCTTTGCAGGTGAGCTGGAGGAGAGGTGACCGGGCGCCGGAAGGAGCCCGTAAAGCAAAGTTCTATCTGAAGCGGGCGTTCCTTTATGGATTCGGGTTTTACAGTCCGTGGTGAAAGTCTCGCGAGCACCGAGACCGTTCCTGCGCCCGCCGGACAAGGCGCTCTGAGGGAGCATACCGGGAGTATGTGACCGAGGAGCAACGCAGTCCGCCGGGATGCAGGGACGGTCGAATGCCGTGACGACTTTTGCCACGGACTGTTCAGATCAACTCGTGAACCGGTTGGCCGGTGGTGTCGTCGATGGAGTTGGCGATCTTGATGGGACGCCCGATGGGGCTCATGTACTCCTTGGTCCAGTCGATGCCGAAGGCCTTGTAGACGGTGGCGTGGACGTCGCCCATGGAGACCATTCTCTCGGCCACGAAGGCGCCGCGCTCGTCGCTGGCTCCCACCACCTTGCCCCCCTCGACGCCGCCGCCTCCCAGGATCATGGACCAACAGTGGGGCCAGTGGTCCCGTCCCCCCTTGGAGTTGAAACGGGGAGTCCGTCCGAACTCTCCCATGACCAGGACCAGGGTGGACTCCAGCAGGCCCCGTGCCTCCAGGTCGTCCAACAGCACGGGAAGGGACCGTTCCAGACCTGGAACCAACGTGTCTCGATGTTTCTTGTCATTGTCGGCGTGCGTGTCCCAGCCGTTGAGGTCGTGTCCGGCCGCGGTGACGAAGCGGCTTCCCGCCTCCACCAGCCGGCGTGAAAGCAACAGGCTCTGCCCGAAGCCGGTGCGCCCGTAGGCGTCGCGGGTCTTCTCCGATTCCTTGGAGAGGTCGAACGCCTCCCGGACCTCGGGGGAGAGGACCATGTTCACGGCCTGCTCGGTGAAGCTGTCCATCTTGAACGCTTCGGTCATCTCCATCTTACGGCGGTAGGTCTCGTCCATCAGGGCCAGGAGCGAGCGGCGGTCCTCCAGCCGCTTCGGCGAAATGGCCTTGGGCAGGCTCAGGTCCTGCACCTGGAAGCCCTCGCTGTTGGGATCGGTGCCCACCACCATGGGATCGTACTTGGCGTCCAGAAACGCCCCCTTCATGTAGTTTCCCTTGGCTCCTTCCTTGTAACCGGGGACCGCCACATGAGCCGGCACGTGGTTTCTGGGGCCCTTTTCCCGGGTGACGATGGTGCCGAAGGAGGGGAACTGCATGGCGGCCGTCGGCCGGTGTCCGGTGAGGGCGTAGTAGGTCCCCTGGCCGTGGTTGTTCTCCTCGGTGTGCATGGACCGGATGATGGAGACCTTGTCCATGCGCCTGGCCATTCGGGGCAGGAGGCTGGAGACCTGGATGCCGGGGACGTTGGTGGAGATGGGCTTGAAGCTGCTGCCGGCCTTGGGGTCCCACATGTCGACGTGGCTCGGCCCCCCGTCCAGCCAGACCAGGATGCACGACTTGGCGGTGGCGTTCGCTTCCACGTCGATGCCGGCTTCCGCGAAGACGCTCTTGGCCTGGAGATAACGGCTGAGGCTGATGCCGAACAGGCTGAGGGCCCCGGCCCGGATGAACTCGCGGCGCTTCAACAGCGACTCGGTGCAGGTCAGACAGCCGATCTTGTCGCCGGGTTTGGGTACGCTCATGGGAAGATTTCCTTCGGAGAAACTGGGAGGGGCGATTTCCAATCGCCCTCTTTCGTGTCAATCGTGACCGATGGCCAGGAGCAGCGGGCCGCGGCGGCGGGGGCAGGAATACCCTCGCTCCCATAGGAGGGGTACAGGGGACTTTGCTGTCCCCCCACGCCGAGGGCATCTCTCGTTCCAACCGCGACCGATGGCCGAGGATGACAAACAGGGGAAGCGGGGGTAGGAAAACCCCCGCTCCTGGCGTTGTAATTCCGTCCTTCGACCGTCAATTCGAAGCGAACTCCCGGGATGTGATCATGGCCCACATGATGTCCTTCAAACTCTCCTCGCGCGAATCGCCGGAGGCGGCCACCTGCTCCAACCGCGACCGCTCGCCGTCGGTGGGAAATCGGCTCAGCGCCCGCAGGTACAGCTCTTCGATGATCTCTCCATCCGATCTGCCGGCCGTCAGCAACCGTTGAAGCCGGTTGCGGGGATCGCCGATCTTCTCCTGATACGTGGAGCCGACCATGATGTGGAGCGCCTTCTTCAGGCTGGCGTCGTTCTTGCGCTCGGGGATGCTGGCGCGGTTGGGGCGGTCGTGGATCTCCAGGAACTTGGACGAGTAGAGGTCGGGGACCCGGAGGTCGATGGCGCGGGTCCCGGTGGGAGCGACGCCCATCCAGTTGTTCTTGAAGGTCTCGGGGACGCCCGTGACGTTGGAGATGGAGTCCAGGAGAATCTCGGCATCCAGGTCCCGGCGCACCCGGTGGGAATAGTTGGCCACGTCGTTCCGGTCGGTGGCGTTGGGAATGGCCGAGAGCTGATAGGTGCGGGACTTGGCGATGAGCCGCAGCAGGCGCTTGAGATCGTAGCCGTTCCCGGCGAAGTCCCGGGCCAGCTCGTCCAGCAACTCGGGATGTGTCGGAGGATTGGTGGAACGGAAGTCGTCCACCGGTTCCACGATCCCCCGGCCGAACATGTGTCCCCACATCCGGTTCACGATGGTCCGGGAGAAGTTGGGATGGTCCGTGATCCACTCGGCCAGGGCCAGTCGCGGATCGAATGACCTTTCCTCGGACAACGGCGTCCCGTCGGGAAACACCGGCGAGGCTTCCTGGCCGGTCCGGGGATGGATGACCTTGACCGTGTCCTCCGTCTCCTCGTAGTCGGGGACGCGTCCGGCCGGATCCTCGAAGACCACGATGGCGCCCTCGGAGGTCCACTCGGTCCGGCTCAGCCGTCCGAAGAAGGCCGCCAGGCCCCAGAACTGGTCCTGGGACCATTCTTCGAAGGGGTGATGGTGGCACTGGGCGCAGTCGAGCCGGTAGCCCAGGAAGACCCGCATCTCCTCGGGCATGCCGTCCTGGGGCCGGGAAACCTCTCCGTTCTGCAGGAAGTGCCGGGAGGGTCCGTCGTTGCCCTGCGCCGAGATCCGCTCGAAGGCCATCTGGTCGTAGGGCTTGTTCTCGGTCAGGCTGTTGCGGATCCAGGCCCAGTAGACCAGGGAATGGGCCGGCGTCCCCGTGGAGGAGTAGGAGACCCGGTAAAGATCGCTGAAGCGGAAGGTCCAGTAGTCGATGTACTCGGGCGTCTCCAGCAAGGTGTCGATGAGACGGTCCCGCTTCGCGGGATCGGTGCTGCTCAGGAACTCACGAGTTCGATCCGGCGGCGGCAGGGTGCCGGTCAGGTCCAGGCAGACCCGCCGCAGGAACTCCGCGTCCGAGGAGAGGCTCGAGGGGGCGATCCGCAGTTTCCGCAGCTTGGAGAAGACGTGACGGTCGATGAGGTTGTTGTCGGTCACCTGCGGGACGACATGCACCGCATCGGCGATGACGCCGATCCGCGAATTGGCCACGCGGCCCGGCGCCCGAACCAGCAGAGCCGTTTCTCCCGTGGCGACGGCCTCCACGCGGCCGGTGGGGGAGATCCGAACCAGTTCGGGGTTGACGGTCTCATATCGCACCTGGTCCGTCAGGTCCTCGGTCCTTCCGTTGCCCAGATGTCCGGTGACCAGCAACTGCCGGTGCTGTCCCTTCTCCAGGACCAGATAGGAGGGGAAGATCTCGATTCTCTCGATCCGGAGCTGTTCCTCTTCCCGAACCGGGGCGCCGTCCCGGACCCAGTCTCGAAGCGCCGCGTAATCGGCGGACTCAGCCGAGAAACGGCTGCCTCCGCCATGCGGGATCTGGAATGTCGGTTTCTGAAGCAGCAGGCTCTCTGCCGGATTCTTCGGGTCCACTCGCGGCCGGATCGGTTCCGCGCTCTCGGGCGACAGGACCTGGTAGGTGCCTCCCTCCACGATCCAGCGGTGGTCTTCCCGGGGATGCCGGGCATCCAGCGAGAGCTTGAAGCCGCCGCGCCCCTTGACGCCGCCGTGACAGGCCGAATCGTTGCAGCCCCGGCGGGTGAGGATGCCTCCGATCTCTCTGGAGAAACTGAACGGTCTCGATGCCCGGCTCTCGCGCACCCCGATCGAGGCTTGAGAAACCTGGCCCTGGAATTCCGCCCTGATTGCCGTCTCCCCGTCATTGCGGGGGACGAGCTTCCCCTCGGCGCTCAAGTCGGCGACGTCACGGTCGTTCACCTCCAGGCGGGTGTCGGCGGTGACGTCCCGCTCGGTTCCGTCGGCGAATGTCGCGATCACCACCAGCCGCTGAGAGGCGCCGGCGCCCCACATGCGAATCTCCTGGGGCATCAGGCGCAACGACAGAGCTTGAGGCGTATGAGCCGGCGCGGGAGCCGGCGTTCCCGAGAACAGCAGCGAACCGGTAAGAGCCAGCACGGCGGCGATCGATGTCCCGTGCTGAGCCCGGATCCAGGTTTTCCCCTTGGCAGGCGCCGTCATTGCTCGTACTCCTTCTTGCCTTCGGCCGCCGCCGCGCTCTGACCCGTGGCCAGCATCATGATGGGGACCTGTCCCAGCGGAAGCCGGGCTCCGGTCCGGTCGCCCGACATGGGTTGGGCCCAGAGACGAACGAGCTGAGGCATTCCAGTGGCGGTGGCGTCGGCGTCCGCCACGAAGGCCATCGTAACTCCCTTTCGAACCGGACGGAATCGAGTGATGTCGCCGATATTGCCGCTCTCCAAACCCATGGGGAAATAATAGGCGCCCAGGAGCAGAGAGTCGGTGTACGGGGCCGGGGTGGCCGGCAGGACCCGGACGCCGCTGGGGAGGTTTTCCGCCGAAACGGCGACGCCACCCTCGAAACCCTCCTCCATGTCGCAGACCACGGTGAAGGTCTTGCTCTGTCCCGGCTCCAGGTTCACCCGGTCGGTGGTGGGCCCCAACCTTCGCCCCTTGACTCCCAGGACGTACTCCACCCGGCCCACATGGGGGATCGTGGGGCGAATCATCAACCGGTAGGCCAGATCGGATCCTCCCCTTCGAGAGGTCAGGTCCCGGATCTGGAGCCGGTAGATCCCGTCTTTCTGAAAGGTGAAGACCGTCTTTCGCTCCGTCGATTTGCTGACGTCGTCGCCGTCCCCGCCGTATTCGAAGTGGATATTGTTGAAGACCTCCTCACCCTCCGGGTTCCAGACCCGGATCCAGGGATTGAATTGGGGAGGCGCGGCTTTTGGAGTTTCGACCTCGAAGACGAGCCCCTCTTCGGCCTTCGCCCGGAATCGATAGCTGTCCACGTCTCCAGGCGGGTCGATGGTCCCCTCCAGGAGCACGGCGGTGGGGACTTCCGGACCCTTGGAGTCATTGGGTTCCTGCTCCTTCAATTGAGAGACAACCCGGTCCCGGGCCGCTTCGTGCGGGGACTCCGCCTCGCCTTCGGCGGCTCCTGTCCCAGAGGCAGGCCCGACACTTCGAGCCGCCAGCACCTTCAGCCGGTCGGACTCGAGGGGCTGATGGAACGCGCCATGTTGAGCGTACGCCCCCGAATCCCGCTCCAGCCAGTCGGCCGGATCGGGATGGGCCGGCTGGCCCATGATGGTGGAAGAGTCGGGCGGTTCGGTGGAGATCCGGAGCAGGTAGACGAAGTCGGGATTCCCCTCTCCCAGGAAGGAACCCATGGAGACCAGGTAGCGGCCGGCCTTTTTGAAGCGGTGCGTCGGCATGGGAAAGACGGCGAACTGAGCGCCCCACCCCTGCCGCCGCGACTGGAGCACCGGAACCCAGGAGAGCGGCCGGGATTCCCAGGGCAGCCTGAGCAGACGGTCCGGGTCGAACCAGCTTCCGGTGGGAGCGTAGAGGTTCAGCTCCGCCTCCGCGCTGTAGGGGATATAGATGGGAAACGAGGTGAAGGTCTGGAAGTGGAACTGCTCGCCCTCTTCCGCCTGGAACGAGTAGAGGTCGAGCTCTCCGTTGGTCTGGGTGGTGCCGGCGATGACGACCGGCGCCTGAACCGCCTGCTGCCCCTCCGCGTCCCGCTCCAGCACCACGGGATCGCTCACGACCTGGAAGTTCAAGGCATTGGACATGCCGCGGGGAGTGACGACGCGAAACCGATGAAGCCCGACCCTTGCGTCCTCGCCGATCCGGAACTGCAGCCGGGCTCGATGGCCCGCCAACTCGGTCTGCTTGGCCTGCGGGTCGCGCACCACCAACTCGTCGGGAGCCGCTTCCCGGATCTCCTCCAGGCCAAGGAACCGGACCTCAACGCCATCGCGCTCGAACCAGGCGGCGTAGGTCCCCTCCATGTGCTGGCCCCGGACCGATACCTCGATCGTCGTGCCCCGTTGTCCCCCCAGGGGGAAGACGGAAAGGGTCTTGGGCTCCTTGGGCGCGGCCTTCCCGGAGTCGTCCACGGCCCGGGAATCACCCAGGAAAAACAGCAAGCTTGAGGCGATCAGAAGTCGGATCTTGAACATGGCTTCCAGTCAATAATCAGAGTTATGCTACCACAGGGTACGGCGATTTTCCGGGGTCCCGCGCCGCGTTTCTGCTGACGGTTCATATCGTAGTAGACTGACGGGGCGGCGAAGTTCGGCAATGCCGAACCCTGCGGGCGCTTCGTTGGAAGCATCCGGTGTCCACATCAACAGACAGGAGGAATGAGGCATTGAATCATTCATCAAGTCCAAGGTTCGCATCTCGATTTCGGCTGGTCCGGATATTGCTGCTCGCACTGTTTCCGCTCTGGCTCCAGTTCTCCTGCAGTGAATCGGTCCCGACCCAGGAGGAGACGAAACGGAGCCTAGTGGTTCCGCCGCCCGATCTCAAGGTGGCCTTCATCGGAGACTCGGGATACGGCCCGCGCACCGACCGGGTGTTGGAGTTGATCCGCCAGGAAGGGGCGCATCTGGTTCTCCACCAGGGAGACCTCGGTTACGACGAGGGCAACCTGGAGGCGCCGGTCAACTGGCACTCGGGGATCGAGCGGATTCTGGACGCGGCCGTCGAGGGAGGCCGGTTTCCCTACCTCTACAGCGTCGGCAACCACGACGTGCGGCACTGGCGCCAACAGAGCCCCCCGGGGTATAGCCGCATTCTCCAGGAACGGGTTGAGGGAACTCCCGGACTGGAGTGCACGGGGGATCTGGGGGTGAAGTCCTCGTGCACCTACCAGGGACTCTTCATGGTGCTCTCTGGAGTGGGCTCAATTGGTCAGGGGCACCGCCAGTACCTGTCCGAGGCCCTGGAGGAGGGCGAGGACTTCCTCTGGAGGATCGCCTCCTGGCACAAGAACCAGCAGGACATGCAGGCGGGCGGGAAACGGGACGACACCGGCTGGGGGGTGTACCGGGACTGCCAGGAAGCTGGAGCCATCATCGCCACCGGTCATGAGCACTCCTATTCCCGGAGCTACACCCTGACCGATCTGGGCAACGAGGAGGCAGGCCACGGAGCCACCGGTTCCCCCGAAAGTGTGGCGCTGGGGAAGGGGAAGACCTTTGTCCTGGTCAGCGGACTCGGAGGCAAGAGCGGACGGGACTACCACTGCGAGCAGCACGAGGACGACACCTGGTGGGCCTCCATCTTCACTCGGAACTATTGGCTTGAGAACGGCGAAGTCAGGGAGAAGAACTGCTCGGAAATGGACCCCGAGAGCAAGCAATATGCCCGGACGGTCCAGGAGTACGCGGATGGGGCCCTGTTCATCACCTTCAATCCGGGCGGCCAGACTCACCTGGCCCGCGGCGAGTTCCTGACGGTGGAGGGAGACCGGATCGACGAGTTCGAGATCGTGAATGAACGGGGTGCGGAGGCAGTAGCCGGCGCGGACGGCGGCGGAGAGGGTGGATGAAGAGGCGCAAGGCGCTGAAATTGATGGCGGGAGGCCTGATGGGCGGGGGCCTGTGGGGCCGGTCCGGAGGCGGACAACTGCGCGCCGCCCCGGACTTCCGATTCCGTTACATCCTGGCGTCCAGCCTCTATGGAATGTTGAAGCTGGAGGAGATCCTTCCCGAGGTGGCGCGCACCGGCTGCCGCTTCATCGACATCTGGCCCCGGGGCCATGCCGACCAGCGGGAGCAGATCGAGGAGATGGGTCACGAGGCGTTCGGCCGTCTGCTGCGGAAGCACGGGGTCCAGGTGGGAATCCTGACCCACTACGACCTGGGGCCGTTCGGCCTTCAGGAAGAGATGAAGGTCGGCCGCCAGTGGGGGACCCGCATCCTGATCTGCGGCAGCGTCAAGCGAACCGGCGACGGTTCGGAGTCGCTGGAAGCCGAAATCGACGCGTTCATCGAAAAGATGAAGCCGCATGTGGCCGCCGCCGAGAAGGCCGGGGTGACCATCGGCATCGAGAACCACGGCTCGGCGCTGATCCGGAGCCCGGAATCCATTCGCTATCTGGCCGAAAAGTCTCCTTCACCCCGTCTGGGGATCGCTCTCGCTCCGTACCACCTGCCCCAGGACCCGGAACTCATCGCCGGACTCATCCGGGATCTGGGGCCGAAGCTGGTCCATTTCTACGCTTGGGAACATGGCAAGGGCGCCGTGAAGAAGCTCCCCAAGGCGGAGGAGATGGAGCAGTTGCCCGGTTTCGGCAGTCTTGATTTCGTCCCCATCGTCCGGGCGCTCAAGGAGTCTCGTTACGAGGGCTGGACCTCCATCTTCATGCATCCGGTCCCCCGGGGGATTCCCATCCTGCCCACGGCCCGGGAGGTCACGGAAGCCGTGAACCGGTCCCGACGCTACCTGGAGGATTGCCTGCGGAAGCGGTGACGTGGAGCGGCGACTTTCCAGTCGCCGAACTAGGAGAGGCGTCTGGAGCGGCGACTTTCCAGTCGCCGACTGGGAGAGGCGTCTTTGCTGTGTAACTCTTTTGAGACGTAGACGGACGAGCCCCACGGAAGGGTGTTGAGCCCTCCAATCCAGATCGTGTCAGCGTTGCGCCGTGGCGATGAGGACCGGTGAGGAGGCGTCCCTGCATCCGGCCTCCGTG
>JAJDTT010000085.1 GCA_022827025.1 Acidobacteriota bacterium | reverse complement strand
GCACGACACCGGCCAGTTCGACTTTGGGGCCTTGCTCGCAGACAAGCCGGTGAGATCCATCGGAGGCCGAAGCAGCCTCCAGGGCTGTGCGGGCTGCGACCAGAGCTTCCGGGTCGTACCCGGCTACGATCCCCCACACGTTCCTCCCCACAGTGTCTTCGGAAGGGGCATTCAGGTTCCGAACTGAAACGGCGAGAAGCGAGGTTTCGAGGCCTCCCAATCTCGATGATGCTCAGAATGCCGCGTCCGTCGTTCCTCGCTGGATTCTCCCTAGGAAGGCAAGCTCGCTGCGTTGCCGAGCGAAGCATAACGTGACTCATAATTGGATCACCTGTTGGGTCAATCGGGAGGCAGCACTTGAAGCAACTTACCGTTCGTGGACTGGTGGACGAACTGGTCCGGGCCATCCGGCGCCTTGCCAACCGGGACGAGACGTCACTCAACCGGGCCGCCGTCAAGCTCATGCGCCGAGGCGAAGGACTGGACGACAGACCGGCGGCCGATACGGTCGGCTCTTCGCTGGACCACCTGATCGGGACGTGGAGCGACGCGGAAGCGGACGAGATCGAGCGGACACTGCGGCATTTCAAGACCGTCGACGAGGCCATGTGGGAATGAGTGTGCTGCTCGACTCGAACGCGTACTCGCAACTCATGCGCGGGCTTCAACAGGATCGTGCGGGACGCCGAGGAGGCTCTGCTGTCAGCAGTTGTCCTGGGAGATCCGTGCAGCAAGTGCTTGACCAGTAGCAAATGGGGGAGTACGGTTGCGTCGGCCTTTGGATGGAAACCGACAGACGTAATTGCCGGAAGACGACCACGCGGAGCTAGGCAGCCGAAATGAAACAAGCCTCACCTTGGCGAGCACGAAGCCGTCAGTGCGGCGAGGGGCCGACCGCCGTGCAGTTCGACAGACCTCCCGCTCTCCGGCTGCGACCTGTCGGACCGGTCGCGTGGATCCAAGGCGCCGCCGCGGTCCTGCTCGTTTCGGGGCTCCTGGCGCCCGAGGCGTTCGGGCAGGGCATGGCCTTGGTGAATCGCATGGGCGAGAGCTCTCCGCTCGCAGATCTCGAGCGCACCCGGCCCGATGTGCACTTCGTGGACATCGCGTCCGATGCCGGACTGGACTTCCAGCACGTCGCCGGCAATCCCGTGCGCAAGGAGTACATTCTCGAGGTGACGGGCAGCGGAGTCGCAATCCTGGACTACAACGGCGACGGGTTGCAGGACGTCTTCCTCGTCAACCAGACCCGGTGGGAATCGGACGGGTCGCAGGCCCGGACGACAAGCCGACTCTTCCGGAATCGCGGGGACCTGCGCTTCGAGGACGCGACGCGGGAGGCGGGCTTGGTGCGCAGCGGATGGGGGCAGGGTGCGTGCGCGGGCGACTACGACAACGACGGCGATGACGACCTCTTCGTCACCTACTGGGGAGACAACGTTCTTTACCGCAATCGCGGGGACGGCACGTTCGAGCCGGCCACGCAGGAAGCCGGACTGCTCGCAGGACGGCGGAGATGGGGCAGCGGTTGCGCCTTCCTCGACTATGACCGAGACGGCTGGCTGGATCTGGCCGTGGCCAACTACATCCGCTTCGATCCGGCCGAAGTTCCCAAGCCCGGCGAGAGCGAACTTTGCCGCTATGGGGAAGCTCCGGTCGTTTGCGGACCCCGCGGGCTTCCCAGCGAGTCAGCGTCCCTGTTCCGAAACACGGGCAACGGACGCTTCGCCGATGTCTCGGAGCCAAGCGGATTCAGCGCGGCTTCCGGCATCTACGGCTTTTCCGTGCTGACGGGAGACTTCAATGACGACGGCTGGACGGACGTATACATCGCCTGTGATTCCACTCCGAGCGTCCTGCTCCAGAACAATCAGGACGGCACGTTCGAGGATATCGGGTACGAATCCGGCACTGCTGTCAACGAACATGGGCAGGAGCAGGGTGGGATGGGCGCTGATGCGGGCGATTTCGACCACGATGGTTTGCTGGACATCGTCAAGACAAACTTCGACAACGATATCCCGTCCCTGTACAGAAACGAAGGAGGCGGGTTCTTCAGCGACGTGTCAGTGCTCGGAGGCCTAGGAGTCCATACGGATTTCGTCGGGTGGGGTGTTGCCTTTGTCGACCTGGATCACGACACTTGGCAGGACATCTTCATGGTCAACGGCCACGTCTACGGGATGGAGGAAGCTGCCGACACGAAAATCGAGTTCCAGCAGACCAGGAACCTTTACTGGAATCTGGCGAACGGCGCGTTTGTCGACATTTCCGAGCACGCCGGGCCTGGCGTCACAGAGAGGAGTTCTGCGCGCGGAGCTGCCTTCGGAGACTTGGACAACGACGGAACGATCGAGATCGTCATCAACAACCTGGATGCGTCTCCCAGCTTGCTCGTCAACCGAATTGCTCCCAAGAACTGGATTCTGGTCCGCCTGGCAGGCTCCCGGTCCAACCGGAACGGCATCGGTGCGCGAATTACGGTCAGGACTGGAGACAGTGTGCAGCTACGCGAGGTGCGTAGCGGCGGGAGCTTCC
>JAJDTT010000280.1 GCA_022827025.1 Acidobacteriota bacterium | reverse complement strand
CTGAACGGCGCCACCGTCCGCCGGCCATTGCCTGGGCACTACCGGACCGGGGGGGTGGAGCGGCGACTTTCTAGTCGCCGACTGGGATCGGCGTCCGGAGCGGCGTCTGGAGCGGCGGCGTCCTCGGCGCCGACTGGGATCGGCGTCCTTCCGGGCGCCGGGAATTGCGACGTGGAGCGGTGACTCAGCCGGGGAACGATGCGACCCCGCAGGGCACCCACAAGGGGTGCCCCTACGGATCCGAATCGTTCTGGCACTGCCGTGTGATGTCGCTTAGTGTCTCGCGGGCGCCCTACGGGGCCGGAGCGTTTTTCTCGGGGTTGAGGACCCCCATGACGTAGCGCTCGGGGTTCAGGTATTGCCGCAGCGTGTCCCGCATGCGGCCGGAGGTGACGCTCTCGACCAGGGGTTGATAGTCCAGGATGAGACGGGGATCGGTGCCGTAACGGTAGTGGCCGGCCAGCCGGTTCAGCCAGAAACCGTTGCGCTTCAGGGACACTTCCCGGGATCGGACCTGGCCTTCGCGGACCTTGACCAGGATCTCGTCGTCCACGCCGTGCTCGCGGACCTTCTCGATCTCGTCGAGGGCGGCCTTCACCAACTGATCCACGTTCTCCGGGGCGCAGCCGAAGGAGATGGTGAAGGAGTACGACTCGGTGGGCCGCCGGCGGAGGCGGCTTCGCACCCGCACGCCGTAGGTGCCGCCCATGTCCTCCCGGAGCACCTCCCGCAGGCGGATGCTCAAGACCCGCGCCAGGGACCCGAGGTCGTGCTGGCTCTGGCGGCTCCAGGCGGCATCGCCCAAATACTGGATATGAACCCGGCTCTTGGGTTCGAGACCCTTCTTCACTTCGAAACGGACCGCTTCCTTCGGGGACTGGACGCCCACGTCCCGCCAGTTCTCCTCGCGCCGGTTGGTGGGCAACCCGCCCAGATAGGTAAGCAACGGCACTCGCAGAGATTCCAGGTCCAGGTTCCCCACCAGGACGAAGGTGAAGTCGCCGGCGTCCTGAAACCGCTCCCGGTAGATCTTCAGCGCCTTCTCCGGGTCCATCCGGCCCAGGCTCTCCTCGGTGGGCGGCCGGCGCCGGAGATGCTTCCCGCTCAACACTTCCTGGAGCCGGTCGCCGAACACGGCCTGGGGCATGACCAGGCGGTTGCGCACCGATTCCAGGGCATTGGCTTTCCACGCGGCGATGGCATCCGGGTCGAGGCGGGGAGCGGTCAGACGAAGGTAGACCAACTGCAGCATGGTCTCCAGGTCCTGGGGAGACGCCCGTCCGCGAACCGTTTCCTCCAGCTCGAAGATGGAGGTGGAGACCCGGACCACCTTGCCGGCCAGGGTCTTTTCCAGCTCAACGGCGCTGAACCCTCCCGCTCCGCTCGTTCCGACCACCGAGTCGGCGTACAGGGCCGACGGGTAGTCCTCGTCGGAGGCCAGGGAGTGGCCTCCCGGGCTGAACCCGGAGAGCAGGATTTCGTCGTTCTTGAAGTCGGTGGGCTTCAGGATCACCCGGACTCCGTTGGAGAGCTTCCAAACGGTGACCCCCAGTTCCGGGATCCGGGATTCCCCGGTCATGCTGCCGGCCGTGGGAGGTTCCGGCACCAGTGGACCGGCCTTGGCCTGATCCTGATAGGCCTCGACGTTCCGGCCGCCGCGGTCCATCAGGGCCAGGAGCGCGTCCTCGTCCGGAACCTGCGTCCCTTCCAGGGCGGTGACGGTGACGACCCGGCTTCCCGGCCGTCCCCACTCCCGGGCGACGGCGTTCAGATCATCGGCGGCGATGCCGGGGAGCAGCTCCTTCAGCAACTCCAGTTCGTAGTCGATCCCGGGCATTCCCTCACCCACCAGGAAGTGCCGCAGAATCTCCGAGGTGTAGCGCCGCGACCGGACCTTGTCCTTCTCCCGGGCGGCGGTCTCGTAGCCGCGCAGCATCTGCTTCTTGGCCCGCTCCAGTTCCGAGGGCTGAAATCCATGGACGGTGGCCCGCTCCACCTCGGTGAGGAGGGCCTCCATGCTCTCGGCGATCCGGTCCTGCTTGGCCATGGCGGCCTGAACCAGGATGTCGGAGGACCGGACCATGGACCGAAGGGTCTGGGACATGGAAAAGCGAAACGGAGCGGTGGGAGTGCGCCGTTTCTCTTCCAGACGGGCGTTGAGCATGGCGTGAAACAGGCGTTCGATCACCATCTGACGGTAGGCGGCCCGGCTGTTCTGGGGCAGCGCGGGCAGCTTCTTGAGGAGAGAGACGGAGGTGCCGGGAACCTCCGGATCGGTGACGATGCTGACCAGGGTCTCCTCGTGGGGCGGAACCGGGTGCAGCGCCCGGGGACGCGGATTCTCAGGTCCCTTGAGGTCGCTGAAACGCTCTCGAATCGCCGTCTCCACCTGCTTTCCGTCGAAGTCGCCGACGGCGATCACCGCCATCAGGCCGGGCCGGTACCAGTCCCGGTAAAAACGCTTCAACGCCTCGGGTTGGGCCGCCTTCAGGACCTCCTCGGTGCCGATGGGCAGGCGATCTGCATACCGGGACCCCTTGAAGATGACCGGAAACTGCCGGTTGCGGATCCGCGTCTGGGCTCCCAGGCTGGCGCGCCGCTCCTCCAGGACCACGCCCCGTTCCTTCTCCACCTCCTCCGGGTCCAGGTCGATCCCCTGCGCCCATTCATGGAGAATCAGAAAGGCCTTCTCCATGTATTCGGGATTGTCCGTGGGGACCTCCAGCATGTAGACCGTCTCGTCGAACGAGGTGTACGCGTTGACGTCGGGGCCGAAACGCATCCCGATGGTCTCCAGGTAGTCCACGATCTCCTGTTTCTGGAACCGGCGCGTCCCGTTGAAGGCCATGTGCTCCAGGAAGTGGGCCAGACCCTGCTGGTCGTCGTCCTCCTGCATGGACCCGGCATTGACCGCCAGCCAGAGGGTCATCCGCTTCTCGGGCTGGCGGTGGACCCGGACGAAATAGCTGAGGCCGTTGTCCAGGCGCCCCTTGGTGACGGCCGGGTCCAGGGGTAGCGCATCGGAAGCCGCTGACGGATGCGATTCCAGGGCCAGAACGGGGGCGGACCCCAGGCCTCCCGCCAGCAGCCAGAACGCCAGAATCCAGACGATGCGCCGCGACCTGAAGATCATGAAAATATTCCTCCGTGGCAACCCTTCACACGTCCGTCGAGACGTAAAGTTCCAGATCGGCACTCCCGGCGCCGATGCGGAACCGCTCCGGGAACCGGGCGGCCCTCCGGAATCCCGATGCACGGGCCAGATTCACCTTTTCCTCGTCACAGGAGGCGAAGCGGGCCTCCACTATCCGGATGCCTCCCTGGCGGGCATGGTTCAGAACGGCCGCCAGCAACTCATGCCCCTGATCCAGAAACTCGGGCCGGATCAGGAAATCGAGACGCCCCACGTGTTCCTGGAAGGGAGCGGGTTCGGGAAGCAGCGCGGCCAGCCCCACGATGCGCTGGCGGCTCGTCTCCAGCACCTGCACGGATCCCCCGGACCGCTCCGCCCGGAGCATGAGCGCGGGGAAGATGGAGAAATACCGGAGCTTCTTCAGGGAGGAATGGGTGATGAGGCCTTCCTGGTAGTCCTGGACGAGCCAGGGACAGGGAGCGGCATACAGGGCCGCGACCCTCGAGACGTCCGACCAGACGGCGGGCCGCACGGCGGCCGGGCCGGTGCAGGCAAACAGCCTCCGTTCAAATCCCTTCGCGTCGGCGCCGGGACTGAGGCGCCGCATCACGTGTCCGTTGTAGTCCCGAAACCCGTATTTCTCGTAGACGTGGTGGGCGATGGGGTTCCCCGTCCCCAGCAGCATGCAGACTCCGCCCCGGTCCTGGAACCACTGGACCGCCAATCGGGTCAGGTGCGAACTGATTCCCTTCCCCCGCTGGGCCGGGTCGGTGAAGACCCAGCCCAGGCTCCCCACCTCGGGGCTGTCCCGGGAGACCTGGCATCCCACGTCCCCGGCGATTCTCCCGTCGAGGCGCCCCAGGAATAGGGGGTCCAATCCGGTCGCGGCGAACCGGCCCAGGAGGCACCGCTTCAGGTACTCCGACTCGGCCACCGAGGCCCACGAGTCCAGGGTCTCCACCTGGATCGCGAATCGGGTGATCTCCTCCGCCAGGGAGGCGGGAACCTTGGGTCCCGGCTCAAAGTACTCGATCGAGAGCGTCTCACCGCTCTTCAGCTTGCAACTGGGGATGGTCTTCACGAATCCCTCCGGCCGGACTGACAGGCGCGAACGGGCTCGACTCCGGGACCCTCAGCGCTTCCTGGGCGGAAGCCAGCGGACGACTCCCATGTGGTAGCGCCGGTGCTCATGTATTCCGTCGCTGTAGTACGCCGTGACCAACATTTCATCCGCCAGCTGCACCGTGGCGGGATAACCGCCGTCGCCGGTTCCGTCCAGGTGGACCAGGTGTTCGGGGGGGCCCCAGGTCCTGCCGTCATCGGAGCTGACACGGTAGCCGACTCTCTTGTGGCCGGCCTCCCGGACCCCGTAAGTCAGGATCACCCGCCCGTCGTAGAGCTGCACCAGGTGAGCCGGGTGGTAACGCGACGGCGTCAGCACTCCGCCGGGAGTCCAGTTCCTGGCTTCGTCCTCGGAACTGAACAGTTCCAGGTGACCGTCTCCATGAGTCCGGATCGCCGCCAGCCAGCGGCCGCTCCGGAGGCGGATCAGGGCCGTCTCGTTGAAGTCGTCCTCGGCGATGACGGCATTCTCCGTCCAGGTCCGCCCGTCGTCGAGGCTGAAGATCACGTAAGCCGTAGAACCGGCGGGCGGAACATGAGGCAGTCTCCAGGAGTATCCGGGGGCGACGAGGACGTTCCCTGGGGCCTGGACGATATCGCCAAAGGGGATGAGATTCTGGACCCCATCGGGCAGCGTGACGCCGGAACTCCGCTCCCAGGTCCTCCCGCCGTCGCTGGAACGGCAGACCAGGGACGGCAGAATCCGCTCCCGGAAGCCGGCGCCGCCCCAGCCGGAAGCCAGCACCACGACCGACCCGTCGTGGGCCGCGCCGGCGGCCACGTTCATGCGGTTGGATCCGTCCTTGTGCGGAGCGACGACACCCCCGAGTTCCCAAATTCGGCCCCCGTCGGTGCTGACCCACGACTCCACGTCCCCTTCTCCCAGGCCGTGATGGGGCTGGTTGAAGATGGTGGCGGTCAGGGTGCCGTCCTTGAGCAGCGTCAGGTTGGGCCAGGCGCAGACGTTGTCCACGGCCACGTACCGCTCCAGGGGCTCGGCCGGCAGAAGGGCGGCCATGCTACCGGCCAGGATGCAGATCAGGGGAATTCGGCTCACGATGGACCTCGCTATCGTTTGAATGATCATTGATTGAAATCGAACCCGATTGACGACGGATTCAAATCTGAAAGCCCGACACCGGGTCATTGATAGGCGATGTTGCCGTCGGGCTCGACGACCAGAGGCCGGCGCCAGCTCTTGAGGGGATTTCCGGCGAAGGCCTTCTCGTTGAGTTCGATTCCCAGGCCCGGATCCTGCGGCAGCTCCAGGTAGCCGCCCTCCCGCTTCAAGGGCTCCAGGATCAGGTTGCGCATGGGACCCTGGCTGTCGTCCCGGTATTCCAGAATGATGAAGTTGGGAGTCGAGGCGGCAAAGTGGGTCGACACGGCCGTGGAGACGGGACCCAGCGGACTGTGCGGAGCGATGGTCAGGTATTCGGCCTCGGCCATGGCGGCGATCTTCTTGGACTCCATGAGTCCGCCGCACAGCAGCAGGTCCGGTTGCAGAATGTCGGCGGCTTCTTCCGCGATCACGTCCCGGAACTCGTACTTAGTGTAGAGCATCTCGCCCGTGGCGATGGGAACGGGGATCTTCCGGCGCAGCCTTCCCATGGCCACGATGTTCTCGGGCCGGAGCGGCTCTTCGAAGAACATGGGGCGATAGGGCTCGACTGCCTGGGCCATCTGAAGCGCGCGGACCGGCTCGAAGATGCGGGCGTGGGGATCCAGACCCACGTCCATGTCGTCGCCCACCGCCTTGCGAACCGCCGCCAGCCTCGCCGCCGTCCCCCGGAGCACCTGGTCCCAGGGAAGCTTCTCGGCGTCGGGCGGGTGCGGGGCCATCTTGACGGCGGTGAAGCCCAGGTCCTGGGCCCGCTTGGCCGAGTCGGCCACCTCGCGGGGAGTGCTCCCGCTGACGCCCAGATAGACCCGGACCCGATCCCGGCAACGCCCGCCGACCAGTTCATAGACGGGAACCCCCAGGGCCTTGCCCTTCAGGTCCCAACAGGCGATCTCGATGCCGCTGATGGCGGCGTTCAGGATGGAACCGCCCGGAAACCGGGAGCCGTTGTAGAGGAGACGCCAGATGTACTCGATCCGAGTCGGGTCCTGTCCCAGGATCCAGTCCTTGAAATAGTGGACCGCTTCCTCCACGGCGTGGTCCGGACCGACCCGGTAGGCTTCGCCGATCCCGTGCAGATGCTCGTCGGTCAGGATCTTGACGAAGACGTGGTTGCCGTCCCCCATGTTCACGCCGAAGGTCTGGACGTCGATGATCTTCATGGTCTTCCTCGCCTACCGGAATCAGGTTCTCGTTGGGAAATTGTACATCATATATTCCAAGGCCCGTTGAATCCGGGAAAGTCTGTCCGATTGAGATCGCGGTTTCATGCTATAGCAGCCCGTTGGAAAATGTCCGGGGCTGCGCGGCAGTTTCTCCGTCGTCAGGCACATCTTCCACGGTTGTTCCCCCATCGCCACAGCACAATTAAGGAAATGGCTCCATTTAGCGAGGGTCTTGAGTAACTTGGCACCATTTATGCTAGACTTACGGGCAATTATTAATCTTGCTGGTAACCCAGCAATTTCTAGTCCAACAGCCCGTGGTAAAAGTCGGCACGGCATTCGGCCGGGGCTGCATCCCGGCGCACTCCATCAGCTCCTCGATCACATACGGTCGAGTATGCTGCCTCGCGGCGTTTTGTCCGGCGGGCGCAGCCCCCGTTTTCGTGCTACTCGGGACTATCACCACAGACTGCAAGAACAAGGCAAGAATCGGCTCGTTGGCGGACTGAGTCTGTCAGCAGTGTGATTTTGCCGTCCGGGCGGACAATTCAATCCGCCGAAGGGAGGACGCAGCGATGTGGACCGTAAACAACAGAACCGTGATCGCACTGTGTGGGTTTTGCCTGATGGGTGCCGGCTCGGCATTGTTGGCCCAGGGACACCGGGCCATTATCTCGGGTCTGGTTGTCGACTCGAGTGGCGCCAGTGTCCCGGGAGCCGAGGTGAGGGTCATCCATCAATCCACCAACATCTCCCACAATACGATTACCAGCGACAGCGGTTACTACGAGGCCCCGGGACTGCTCCCCGGCCAGTACCGGATTGAGGCTGCACTCGAGGGCTTCAAAACCGCTGTCGTCGAGGACATACCCGTCGCCAGCAACGAGCGTGTGCGGATCGACCTCAGTCTCGACGTCGGGGAGGTCGAAGACTCCGTGACGGTGACCTCTGACGCCGCCCTTCTCCAGTCGGCGGATGCCGATCTGGGCGTCGCCTTTGGGCAGAAACCGCTGACTTCCCTGCCCATCGGCCAGGGAAACCCGACTTATCTGTTCCTGCTTTCACCCTCGGCCGACTCGGCTGCATGGTACGGTAACTTCAGTATGAACCAGGAGCCCTATCAGCGGGCTGGGTCCGGTCTGGTCCGGTTCAACGGAATGCCCACGGGAACTGCAGAGTTTACGATGGACGGAACTCCCAACACGCAACGGAACAACGCTGTCGACGGGGGAGCCGTTTCCTTCAATGCGACCACGGAACTGGTGAAGGAAGTGCGCATCCAAACCACGACCTTCGATGCCAGTGTGGGGCATACGGGCAGCACGACCGTCGATGTCATCATGAAAACGGGCACCAATGACTATCACGGCGAGGCCTTTTACTTCGGGCGCCATGACATGTTCAACGCGAACAGTTGGGTCCGCAACAGGGCGGGACAGGAGAGAAGCAGTTTTCCCTACAAGCGCTTCGGGTTTACGGGAGGAGGTCCGGTTTTCAAGGACAAGACCTTCTTCTTTCTGGGCTGGACCCATTGGGAACAGGTCAGGTTTGGTGACTCTCAGGCAACCGTACCGACCGCGGCCAACAAGTCCGGCGACTTTTCGAATCTGCTGGCACTGGGCCCCGAGTATCAACTCTACGACCCGATGACCGGAGTTCTGAACGAGGCGGGTCGGGTCGAGCGCCAACCCTTCCCCAACAACATCATTCCGTCCAGTCGTTTCCACCCGATTGCGGCGCCCCTCCTCGGGTTCTTCCTGGCCCCCAACAATGCGAGTGGGGCGAGTCCGGACGGCTTTCGCAACTATCTTTACGACAAAGGCTACACCCCGCTTCCCAGAACGGACCGCCACACGGTTCTTCGAATCGACCATGACTTGAACGACTCGCACACCTTGTTTGGCAGGTATCTCAATTCAGACGGTCCTTCCAGCGGGTGGACCATGTTCGACAACCACCCGGGAGGTCCGGGCTGCAATTGCGTCGACGTGCACGGCACGCGACACCAGATTTGGAATTTCTCGATCGGCGACGTTTGGACCATCAGCCCCACTTTCGTGGCCGACTTTCGCGCCACCAACAATCGGCATACTTCAAAGGCCCGGAACAACGCAGGGGGACTGAGCTGGGCGGATCTCCCCACGAATATGTCCCAGTTTGTCGATGTCGAGTTTACGGGTTTTCCCTATGTTTCAATCACCGGCTACCCCAAACTGAGCAACATTCCCGGCGGCCACAACGGGTTTACCAATTTCGACCCGGGCCTGCAGGTTGACGAGATTCGAAGCGCCTCCTCCCACTTCACCCAGATTTCGGGGAACCACAGTTTCAGGTTTGGGGCCGAGTGGAGGGGCTATGTCTACAACTCGGTTCGAAGCGATCAAGCCCGAACATTCTTCACCGGTCAGTTCAGCAGCGGTCCCTTCGACAACTCCCCGCCTCCCCCGAGGGGGCACGGTCTGGCAGACTTCCTGTTGGGCCTCCATTCCTCGACCAACAGGAACGTACGTGCGGATTATGCGAATTACTCCACTTATACAGGCATCTATCTCCAAGACGACTGGAAAGTCACACCCAGATTCACCTTGAACCTCGGGCTCCGGTGGGAGCGCGAAGGTCCCCCCACCGAGATGCATGACCAGGCGCTTGCACGATGGGCGGCTGACGTGGAGAACCCGGTTTCGGCGCAGGTCCAGGCAAACTATGCCCAGAACCCGATTCGGGAAATCCCCGCGGATCAGTTTCGGCTGATGGGAGGCGTGATCTTTGCCGGAGTCGATGGAGAACCCCGCACCGTCTACGACTCCGACAATAACAACTTTTCTCCGCGGATCGGCGCAGCCTACCGTTTGAATGACAACACGGTCCTGAAAGGCGGCTACTCGCGTACCTTCATCCCCCTGAACCAGCGCCACTTCGCTGCCCGTTTCCCGATTGCCGGATTTGACACGAGCACATTCGCCTTCTCCAGCACCGACGGAGGTTTGACCTTTACCGGCACTCTGGACGACCTCTTCCCGAACGGCTTAAACCAACCCAGGGGGTCCAGCGATGGACTGAAAACCAATCTGGGCCAGCTCATCTGGATGAACCACGGGCTCGATCGGAGTACCACAAACCCCTACGCTCACCAGTTTCAGTTGGGCATCCAGCGCCGACTGTCGACCAACGCCACCCTGGACGTGCGCTATGTGGGAAACCGGACGCGGGACTTCGGCATTGCCAACAACGACCACAACCGGCTGCCGGGGCAGTACCTGACCAGATCGGTAGAACGGGATCAGGCCCACATCGACTACATGACGGAGCGGGTCCCGAACCCGTTCCAGGGAGTTGAGGGCGTGGGTGGCTCGCTGGGAGTGGCGTCGACAACCCAACGCCAGGCTCTGCTGCGACCCTATCCCCATATTACCGGGCTTCGCTCATGGGCCGACAAGGTAGGCTCGACTGACTACAATGCCCTGCAGGTGGAGTTCCGGGCCCAGGAGCTTTGGGGCTGGGACGTTCAGAGCAGCTACACCTGGGGTAAGACCATGGAGGAGCTGCAGTTCCTCAATGGTTTCGGAATTGACCCGGGGCCGGAAAGGACGATCGGCATCAACGACCGTCCCCATGTCCTCCGCTTTGCGGGCACCTTCAGCTTCCCCTTCGGCAAGGGCCAGCGTTTCGGACCAAAGTCGGGCTTTGCCAGTTACCTGATCAGTGGGTGGAGTGCAACCTTCATTGGGTTCGCGCAGAGCGGAATCCCCATGAAATGGGGGAATATTATTTTCCGGGGCAACATCAAGAACATCCCGGTCGGCAAGCATGAGGCGACCCGAATGTTCAACCAGAATGCCGGGTTTGAGAGGAGCCCCGCCAAACAGCCTGCCTTCAATCTGCGCACCTTTCCCCTTCGTCTTTCCGGCGTCCGGGATCAGGCGCCCACGGATGTGGGCTTGACTCTGGTCAAGAACACTTACATCGGTGAACGGTTTCAGGCCCAGTTTCGGCTGGAAGCCTACAATCTCCTCAATACGCACTACTTCTGGGGCGCCCACCGGAACGCGGTCAATACGAACCCCACGAGCAGCGGGTTCGGGACGCAAGGCTTCTCCTCGGGTCCGCGAATCGTCCAGTTTGGCGTGAAGTTCATTTTCTGAACCGGGATCAAAAGGTTGTAACTGGCAAGAAAAAAGCGGCTATCAAATTTGACGGCCGGCTTTTTTGGTGCGCCCAGCCGGGCCCGCTTCTGCGTTCGTAGGACGGACGCGGGCCCGTCCTACCCCATAGCCCGTTCCTTGGATTGGAAGGAGACTTGGAATGCGAGCGATATGGTTCGCCCTGCTGGCTACGCTGGCGGCTCAGACGGCCCTGCCTGCCCAGAGCAACCCTCTGGACGTCGACAGCCGAAGGCAGGTTTTCATCGACGGGCGCTTTCTGGAGGTTTCCGATGGCGTCGAGCTGGTCGTTCACCAGCCGGTCAAGACGAACGAACTCACGATTGCGCCGGAACACCCCTGGGAAACCGTAATCTCCGGCTCCTCCACCGTCATCAAGGCAGGGGATGTCTACCACCTCTGGTACGGCGCCAGGGCTCCCAAGCAGAGGGATCCCGACACCGGCGAACCGATGTGGAATAAAGGGAGGTTTCAGAGTCTGGCTTATGCACGCTCCCAGGACGGGATTCACTGGGAAAAGCCCATGCTGGGTCTGGCCGAGATCTTCGGAAGCAAGGAGAACAACATCGTTCTTGGCTACGGTGCCGGAGGCGTCAAAGAGGGACTCATTGGCACCACTGTGTTTCTGGACCCCAACGCAGTTGCCGAAGAGAGATTTCGCCAGTTGGCTTACGTCAGAAACCCCCCTGCGCTCCCCGCTTCCGCCCTGCACCTGTTTTCTTCCCCGGACGGAATCCACTGGAGCCTCACCCGCAAATCCGTCATCGTTTTCGAGTCGAAGAAGCACCACCTGGATTCCCCAAATGTGATCTTTTGGGATGATCGCATCCGCAAATACGCGGCCTACATCCGGCGAAATCTGCGTCCTCCCGGATCCCAGGGCAGGGCCGTGGCCCGCAGCGAGTCGGACCATCTCGAACGGTTCATGAATGCCGAAGTCACGCCTGTCGTACTGGCTGTCGATCACCTGGATCCCCACCACTACGATTCGAGGGAAGAGCGTAATGTCCAGGTCATGGATTTGTATACGAATGCCACTGTGAAGTATCCCTGGGCCCAGGACGCCTACTACATGTTCCCCTCGGCCTATTACCACTACCACAGCCGGTTCCTCCGCGAGTTCGAAAACGATTCAGTCTACGATTTCGAATCTTTCTGGGACAAGAAAGGAGAGACCATGCCCCGGGAAGGCCAGACGGCTGCCAACACGGGACCGCTGGACATCCGTTTTGCCGCAAGCCGGGATGGAATCGACTGGCACCGGTATGACCGCCGCGCCTTTGTGGACCTGGGCATGAAAGGCGAATTCGATTCAAAGTCCAATTACATGATTCTCGGCCTGGTTCCCGCTCTCAACGGGCGCGAGATGTACATGTACTACAGCGGCAGCGATCAGATACATGCCTGGGGCTTTCAGCCTCAGAGCGAAGCGGTTCGAAGGGAGGGGCTGGGTCCCATTCGGAATATTCGAGCCCTCAGCCGGCTGGTTCTGCGGAGGGACGGGTTTATCTCTGTTCGAGCATCTTACCCGGGAGGGCAGTTCACCACCCCCGTCCTGAAATTCGAGGGTCGGGAGCTGGTCTTGAACGTCGACACCTCAGCCTTGGGCACGCTCAGGGTAGAAATACTGGACGAGTTCGACAATCCCCTGGAAGGCTTTCGACTGGCGGACTGCGACCGCATTCACACCACCAACGAGATGAACCGGATTGTCACCTGGCACAGGCAGCCGGACGTGAGTCGTCTCGCCGGAAAGCCGGTCAAACTGCGGTTCGTCATGAATGACACCGACTTGTACGCCTTCCAGTTCAGGCAGTGACAGGGCCTCCGGCAAGAAGTCCGGGCGGTAGGTGCGTTGCGCTCAAAGCCGCGGGCAGAGTCATTCCCGGCCCAGACGCGAGGCCAGGTGCTTCAGCGCGGCTCTGGTTTCAATGATCTGCCGTTCCAGGTTCTGTTTGTGCCGGACGGCCTGGCTGTCGTTTCTTTCCCCCGGATGGGCCAATTCCTCTTCCAACTCACTCAGATAGCTGCGGCACAGTTCAAGGTTGTGATCAGCCGTTGCCGGGTTGTGGAAGCCCGCTCCGTTCACTCCGACGTAGACGGGCGTCGTATGGGCGACTTGGGTGTGGGCGGCATCGGTCCGGGCGGCGACCCAGATCCCACGTTCCACCGGCAGCTCCATCTCGATAGAGAGCAACTCTTCACTCTGTCCCGGCTCCCCCGCAGACACTTTCTTCAACGTTTTCGAATGTCCTACGATTTCCAGTTGACGTAAGGGAATTTGAGACGCCTTCCCGTAGGCTTTGGCTGAGATCCTGATTACTGTCCCCGATTCGACATCCACCGTTGCGCCGGGAAGCCGGTCATTCACCGTAAACTCCAGCATCGGTCCGCTGGTAACGAAGGTGCGGCCTGCCTTTACGCCCTGCAGCCAGCGGTCGAACGAGAGGCGATCACCGGTATAAGTATAGAATCGGGCGTCGCCGATCTGCGAACACCCCTCTTCCAGGCCGAAGCGAGGTCCTCGCCCACACCAGGGAAAATCCGAGCCACCTAACGCCGTAAGCCGATATCCAAGATCCAGGAAATGATAATAGTGCTTCAGCGCCAGCGGCCCTTCCCGCGGACAGAACTGCATCACCTCGAGAAAGTCGAGCTTCCCTCGCAATACGTTGAGTGTCATTCCACGATAACCGTGAAAGGTCATCGCTTGATGGGCGAAGCCGGTAATGCCTCCCAGCTCGTGCACCTGGTCGAAAACACGGCCGTAGTTGTAGTAGTCGTCCCGAAATCGGACGAACTCTTCCGCCCCGAGCGAAATAGTGTGACCGATCTCGGGCGTCCGGGGGCCTTCCTGACCGGGCGAGAGAATGTAGTCCCCTTCGCGGTAACGGCCCCTGCCGCCCCAAGCGTATTGAGAGTAATAAGTCGCCCAGAAGTCCCCCATCTGGAGAAGATGCGACACGTGCACATCCTCTGCCGCCGCCCAGCGAAGAATGGCCGGATCGTCGCGCGGCGACCGCCGCAGGTGAATGTGATCGTCCCCCGAGTACCAGCCACGCCGGGGCATGTCGATCCATCGCTCCAGCTTGTACTCTCGGGAAAGGCTCCCGCCCGGGTTGAGATCGAGCTTCACGGTTTGCGCGACGAACTCATATCCCTTGGACAGCTTGAGCGAATACGGCCCCGGGGGCAGTTCCGCCTCGAAGAATCCATCGACGTAGAAGGAGCCGTCGGGCTGGAGCAGATACCCTTCCGCACGATCGTAGCGCCCGTACATGACCGGAATCGCGGCGTCCGGAATGGGGAGCGCCGATTCCGAGACCGCCAAGGCGCCCGTGACCCGGGGAGTGTTGCCGTCCGAGTCCGCCAGCAAGACCCGCACCGGCGTGGGTTGACCGGTGCCGGCATCGAGGATGCGAACTGAAAGGGAGGCCTCGCGGCTCGAGTGAGCGCAATAAATGAGGCCGAGCAGAAAAATCCCGGCGCAGACCAGCCGCCGGCCCGGAAGAGACATGGAATTTCGCGCGGCCTTCAACAAGACTTCCATTTCGACCGTTGGACCATCGACAGTATACCTCTCTACACTGTCCGGTCCCCAACTCCGGACCAGAAGTTCCGTCGAAGCAGTTGCTCTTTCGAGGGGGGATAAGAAACCGGATGCTGACCGTCTGGCATTCTCAGTGGCAACACCCATATTCTCCTCGGTTTATGAGAAACTGGAAGGAAAGGAATATTTCCCATTTCCGGGCCAATCGAAGCTCGACCAGTTTTCCGGCCACTCTTCAGTGCAAGGAAGTCCATCAGTTGCAAGAATAAAAAAGGAACATCCATGCCAACTCATCGCTCATCCAAACCGCTGATGGTCCTGACTCTCATGGCGCTGGCCAGCGCCGGAACGCTGCTGGCCGGGCCGGCGGGTACGGGGCCGTGGGCCCGCATTACCGAGGACGACGACACCATCAAGATCGAGACCGGCCAACTCGAAGCCGTCATCCCCAAGAAGAACCCCAAGCAGTGGATGACCGGCATCGCAAAGGGATCGTTTCTCGATAAGGGCACCGGCTTCCGCGAAGCCGGCGACGGGCTGTGCATTGTGGACTGGATCATGGAGCCCGGCAGCGACGCGGCCTGGCAGGAGCAGGGCGCCAAGACCGTTCGGTATCTGTACAACAACGACAAACACGGTAAGCGGGCCAAGCGCATCATCGAAGGGCCCCAGCTCTGCCACAGGATGAAGCCCGTACAACCCGAGGTGATCCGGGGCAAAGATTTCGTCGCCGTAAGGACGACCTACCGCTACCAACACGCCGCCCCCGGTTACAACGCCGGATCGCGATGGACTCAGCTGCTGGTGTTTCCGAAAGGCAAGCGCTACTTCTTCTCGATGGACAGAATCGACAGCGTCAACGACTCGGACGAAATGTTCCTCCGCATCGACATGCCGGGCTGTGTCCGCCACCAGCGCGGTGAGACGTTCAGCGAGATCTACCTCAGTTACCTGGGTGGACCGGGCGGGCTGCGTATCCCGCCCAGCGAGTTCTACGACGTCTTCCCGCCCGATGAAAAATTCAACTACCGGCGAGACACGCACGAAATGCCGGAGCATTTCATCCGCGCATACCGCTTGCGCGACCCGAAGACGGGCAAACAGGGTCCGTGGCTGGCAGGGATCACGCTCGATCCCTCCGTCGTCTACGAGGCGTGGTGCAACCAGCGGCCCGGGATTGTGATCTTCATCGAGGAGATCGGAGGCTGGCCGGTCAAGGCCGGCGAATCCTTCAGCGCCGCCTTCATCGTCGGCTACTTTGACAGCATCGCCGAAATGCACGCCGTGAATGACCGCTACAAAGGACACAGAGCCCTCGGCGCTGACGGATCGGGATGGCGGCTGGAAAAACAAACTCCCTGATCAACGGAGGTTTTCACCGGCTCAGCAGGATATGGGGCTCTTCAATTCACAAACTGAAACGCATACAGATGCGCATCATTCAGTTCGAAGTGCAGCCGGACCGGCTTTTCGGCCAACCCGCGGACATCGCTGCCGGATTGCCAGGTGACAGTACGGTCAAGCGTGTCGCCGAAGACCTCATTGCAGTCCGCGATTGAGAACCCCGGTACCGGCGATCCGTCGGGACGTCGGAATCCGACGCGGATACTCCCGGCAGCAGAGGTGGCGAAGTTCAGGTGAAGTTCCTGTCCGGAAAAGGTCAGCGGCTTCGTCACCAGTTCGCCGCCGCTCATGGGGGCACTCACCGAGACGAAGCCGTCGAGGCGAAGTGTGTACCGCCGAATCGCACAACTGTTCCCGGTCCAGCCGCCCTCCGACGCGTACAGCGACAGTTCGTTCGGCGCTCCCTTGAGTGCCGACTTCGTTTCGACGACGTGCCAAGCCGCGAATTGATGGCCATAGTTCCAAATGTCCTGCCGCTCGATTCCGGGACGCAGGAAGGCTTCGTTCCACCGTTTGAATCTCACGCCGTCCCGGCTGGCCATGAGGAGCCCTTCCGTGATCGCCGTGCCGTATCGCAAGTGGGCCCGGGCTCGCAGTTCCCGGTGTTCACGCTCCGGCAAGGCACGCATCGAATCGGACCAGCCACGTTCGACATAACGCACTGGAAAGCCGATCAGGATGTGCGGTGCCCGGTAATAGGGTTTGATCTGATTCGTGTAGAGATGCTCGTCGGGCGAGTCTTCGTAAACCAGGTCGGCTTCGTCACCCCAGTTGAGGAAGTCGCTGGACGATCCCGTGCGGATGGCTCGGTGGCCGGCCGGCTTCCAGACCTTTTTCGTCGTGATCCCCCGGGTGAAAGTCCGCCAGTAAGCGCGGTATTTCCCCAGTGTCGGATCCCAGAAAGCCAGATTCTGAGAATCGAACGCTCCGTTGGTAATGACCGGATTGTCGCTTATCAGCGACCAATGGATACCGTCGGGCGACTTGAACGCAAAAAGGCCGCCTTCTGACTGAAGTCCGCCCAGCGCCTTGTAGCGGGCCTCGGCAGGACAGTTCGGGCGAAGGTCTTTGAACGGTGTGAAGTTGTGAATCCCCACACCGTCCCACACGATGTTGTTCTGCTTCGAACCGTTGAACTCGAACAGGCCGAGAACCGGTTTCGTCCACCCGATTCCGTCCCGGCTTTCCGCATAGCAATAGACCGTCCTGTGGCGATCCGTGACGAGTCGGCCGTCTATCACTTCAAGCTGTGACCCCCGATAGTACATCCGGTAGTGGTCGCCATCCTGAAAAACCGTATGGTAACCACTGCTGGTGCCTTCCCAAGGTGCGTCGTGAACAAGTGCGATCTCACGCGGAATGGGGTGGTGCAACCGCTGTTCGGCCTTCCCCTCCAAACGTTCGATGAGAAAGTCATCGACAAACAGCTCCCGCCGGGAGCCGATGTGGACCAAGGTTTTCGGCTCGCGCTTGCCGGCGGAGGAAGTCACGGGAGCCAGGACCGCGGGCCCCAGTGCCGTAGATTGCAGGAACTCTCTTCTTCTTATCGGGTTCATTGGCACTCCCATTCAGTTGTAATCCCATCTTGACCACGCCAAGTTCTACGCCTTCCAACGGGTCGAGGAGTGAAGGCGCGCCGGTTGGCGATCAATGAGCCATTTTCTCTATTTCTTCAGTTGACAGGGCCCGGTCGAACACGGCCACCTCATCGAGCCGGCCCTCCCAATTGGACTGACCATCGCAGCGGCCGCCGAAGAACAAATGGTCGAACGGGACGGGAAAATCTGCGGGTGACTCGGTCTCGATCTCGGGCTGGCGCCTTCCATTCAAATGAACCCGCACTGCTTCACCGTCGCGTACGAACACAACCTGATTCCAACTCCAGCGCTGAATCTCCGTACGACCCGCCACCAGCGTTCCTCCCTCGCCGTTCTCACCGCGGAGGAAGGTCAGTTTACCCGGATGACTCGTGCCTCCCAGGCCAAGGTGGTCGCCTTCCAGGCCATAGTCGCGGCCGCGTGAGAAGATCCAGCCGCTGATCTCTCGAGCATCTGTCGGCATGCCATTCCAGAACCAGAGGGCCACGGAATACCGATCACCCAGATCGGGAATTCGTGCCCGCAGCCGTCCTCCCGCAAAGTGGGCCGCTCGATTCTGCTCGTTCCCCCTGCTGAAATTCTCCGAGCGCGGACCCTCGAGGAAGAACGCTACACCCGGCTCGTACAGCGCGTCACGATCCTGACCGGACGAATCCAGGGCACGGGAACCGCCGAATTCATCGAGTCGCCAGTAGGCCGCTGGTCCGGCTTTCAGGAGGACTTCGAAGGCGGGACCCCGGCTCTGTTTGAAGGGACGCCGGGCCCCGGCTGCGACTTTTTCCAACAGTTGGAGCGCGACTTCGGTGATCTTCGGCTCGGCATCGATCTCCAGTCCGGCGCCTCGTTTCGCCCAGGTGTTGTAGCCTCCGAGAACATGCTGTTCGGGTGGCGGAATGTAGCCATCGGCGCCGTTGGCCATGTCCATGACCATGGTCTTCGGCAGCGGACTTTGCAGCTTCAGCTTCAAGCCGGTGAGGGCATAGGTTTCCGTGGGAGTCGTTGCGACTGCGATGTCGCCGATGCGGAGGGCCTGAACCACGATTTCGGTCGACTGCCGTTCATGCATTACGATTTGCTCGCGTGCGTAGGCTTCCACGCTCACTTTGGGGATCCGATCTCCCATCGCTTCGACGATTTGACGCGCCCACTTCAGGCGTTGTTCGTCCGGGACGCGATACTTGAGCTCCAGTCGCTTCTCAGCCATGGCCAGGTCCACATCCTCGCGATATTCGATCGTGCCATAGGCGCCCAGGACGAGGTCCACCATCTCCGCCGAGTAACCTTCGATCGTAGGCTCATACCTGGAGGCCGGGGGCTTTGCGTAGTCGCGCCGCCAGATGTCGCCGCTGCAGCCGTGTGACATGATCCCGACGAAGGGAGGATCGCTTTCGTCATGCCGGTCGCCAAGACGGGACTTCAGCCCTTCGCAGAACAATCCGAAATAATCCGCGCTGAGACCCTGCTCACCCGAAAAATAGTGCATGGAAAAGTTGGCCAGCACCGCGATCGGGCGGCCGTCGAGAGATTGAAACGAAATCAGCGACAGTTCGGGATCCTCCGGACCCGAAGGGCCGGTGACGTCATCCCAGTTGCTGGCGGCGTGCATGTTCGCGCGCACGGTGGGATTGCCGAACACGTCGTCGGCAATTCGATCCGGCCGGCGGATCCAGCGCCGCAAGGCCGTGAATTTCTCGGCGTTCACGACGGCCCAGCCCACTTGAGCGGGTTCGAGGTTCGCTTCCGCCTCGGCCAGGGCCTGAACGATCCTCCCTGGAAGATACGGCAAATATGTGGGATCAGGGTGCACCATGCTATCCGCGACCGACGGCGCGGAGTGCGTATGCGTCGCCGAGATGAGCATTCGATCGGCTCGGATCTTCGTTCGCCGCGCCGCCAGTTGCTTCACCTCATCCAGGAAGGGACGCTGCATCAAGCAACTGTCGACAACCACGATGCCGAGACGAACCCGGCCATCGTCCAGCACGATCGCCCGCGAATTCAATGGGGTTTTCACCTTGTCGACGGTGCGGCTGACAAGGCCGCCGTTGACGACAACAGGGAGCTGCAGGGGTGTCACGTCCACCACCGCTGCCCCGGCCTTGAACTCTGCCAAAGCGTCTGCCGTCGCTATAACCGACAAGACGCCAAACAGAAGAGGTGCTGCATGCGGCTTCATGGGATGTTCCCTCCTGGTCGTGGAAGACGGCTATGCGGTATGGATATGAATAACTTGTTGGTCGATCATATCGACGGCACCGGCTCTACCCGAATTTATGGCTAAATCGACCGCCACAGTTGTATGCTTGGGCAGTGCGTGGTGAAAGCCGCGTGCGGTCGCGGGGCTTTCACCACCAGCCTTCTGGAAATTGTCAACATATGTTGGGGGAAAACCCGTCCTTTTCGAGAATTCTGTTCTCGCCCAGGATTTCAGTGTCCAGCCTGCTGGTCTTCCTTTTTCAGGCTGGGGCCGGAGCCTGGTCTCAGGAGAATCGACCAGGCGATTCATTCGCCGTCCGCTCACGAGAAATCTGCGGGGCGGCGAACCAGACGCTCCCCAAGTGGGCGTTTGAGCAGGAATCACCAGAGCGGGCTGTACGGCTGTTGCAGGATCGTCTCCGCTCGAATCCACAAGATCCCATGCTCAATTATCAACTGGGAATCCTCTACCAGGCCCAAAACCAATTCCGGAAAGCCATTGCCCAGTATTGGAAAAGCAGGAGCCTGGATGAGGATTCAGACCTTTATTCGCTGGCCCTGGCCTCGATTTTGTTCCACTGTAAGCAAGCTAGAGAAGCCATTCAAGTGCTCCAGACCTTTCTGGAACGACATCCGAAGTCTCTCCCCGGGATTCGCTTCCTGTGCCGAATTTACATCCAGGAGGGCCAGTTTGATCAAGCACTGGCTTCAGCTCGGAAAGGCCTGATGCTGGACCCCAGTGACAGCTACGGACATTACCTCTTGGGAGTCAGCCATAAGGGGCTGATGCAATTCGAGGACGCGAAAGATGCATTGGAGCAGGCCGTTGCCCTGGCTCCCTCGCTCGCCGAGGCCCACTTGGAATTGGGCTTGCTCTACAGCGCCGATCACAAGACCTTCGGCCGGGCCGTCGAGAATCTGAAAACGGCTGTCTCGTCAGGATTGGTTCGACCGGATGTTCGCAAGAACCTGGGCTTTGTGCTCCTCAAACTGGGAGAGCATGAGAAAGCGGTTGAACAGTTGGAGTTGGCGTTGCAAGGCAGCCCGGACTATGTGGAGCCCCATTTTCTGCTGGCTGATGCCTATCGAAAACTGGGGATGAAGGAGAAAGCGGCGGCCGCTCTGGAACGATTCCGATTCCTGAGGAAAACAGCCCGGGAAAGGCTGGCCGTGCAGAACAGAGGCCCCAGGCTTTACGCGCAGGGAATGGACCTCATGTCCAAGCAAGCTGCGCCGGAGAAGGCCTATGCGGCCTTTCTGGAATCCGTTGAGGCTTCCCCCCACATGGACCTGGGTTACTATCGCCTGGCCCAAATCGATACCAGAAGGGGCAACAGCCAACGTGCGGCCGATTGGATTCGCCAGGCGATCCAGGTATATCCGCTTGACGCACGCTACCACTTCGTGCTGGCCGGACTCCTGGAGCAGACTGATGCAGCCGGCTCCCTCGACGCCGTCAAGACGGCCATCGGCTTGAACCCGACGAATGCGGATTACCACAACCTCCTGGGCAATCTGTTTTTCAAGCAGGATGACTTTCAGGGTGCGGTCCAGTCTTATCGCCGGGCCATAGAAATAGATCCGGATGACCCCATCCCTCACCTGAATCTTGCCACTACGCTGCCTAGAATCGGGGCCGTTCAGGAAGCCGAAAGGGAAAGGGAGATCTACTTCCGACTGACCGGCGGAAGGAATCCCGAGTAGATGCAGCGTCGACTTCCGGCCGCGGTGCTCTTCCCGCTGCTCGCCGTCGAAGCTTGGGCCCTGGTCGAGTCTCCCGACTCCGACTCCTCAATAACCTTTCGGGATGTAACGGCACAAGCCGGCATCGATTTCGTGCACCGGAATTCACCGACTCCCAAGAGATACGCCGTGGCGACGGTGGGATCAGGATGTGGCTTTATCGACTTTGACAACGACGGCTACCAGGACATTTTGCTGATCAACGGCGGTTGGACTCCGGGTACCGACAAGAATCTCTCCTTCGATCACTCCCTTTATCGAAACCGGAGAGACGGCACCTTCCAGGAGGTGACTTCCCAGGCCGGAATCGAATCCAATTCGTATTATGGAATGGGCGTCGCCGTCGGCGATTACGACAATGACGGGTTCGACGATATCTTTATTACCAATTTTTCCGGACCCGATCTCCTATATCGCAATAATGGAAACGGAACCTTTCGCAACAGGTCCCCGGCGGCGGGCGTCGGAGGCGATGGCCGATGGAGTTCGAGCGCAGCCTTTTTCGACTATGACAATGACGGTTTCCTGGATCTCTATGTGGTCAGTTACACAGACCATTCACTGGAGAAGAACAATCCGATCTGTAAACACGGACCCCTCGTGGCCACCTGTGGTCCCGAGGCCTTCAACGGTGTTCCCGATGTCCTCTATCGAAACCGCGGCGACGGCACCTTTGCCGAGGTTGGTCAAAAAGCCCGCATCGCTCAATTTGCCGGGAAGGGTCTGGGGGTGGCGCCGCTGGATTATGATCGGGACGGCCTGGTCGACATTTACGTGGCCAACGACGGAGTCGACAATTATCTCTTCAAGAACGAGGGAGATGGATCTTTTTCCGAGGTGGGGCTGTTATCCGGAACCGCTCTCGACGAAAACGGGGAGCCGCAGGCAGGCATGGGTGTCGTTGCTGCAGACTACGACGGGGACGGACTTCTCGATCTGGCAGTGACCAATCTGGACTTGGAATACCTGGCTCTTTACCAGAACAAGGGTGACGGCTTTTTTGAAGACATGAGCTCCCGTACCGGTGTTCTGGCTCCCAGCCGACCCTTTGTGGGCTTTGGCCTGGGTTTGATCGATGTGGACAATGATTCAGACCCGGACCTGGTTGTCGCTAACGGACACGTTATGGACAACGCGGCCCAACTGAGAGCGGGGGCAACCTACCGGCAACCCAAACTGCTGCTGGAGAACGTTGGCGGCCTGTTCGAGGACGTCACCTCTGAGCGTGGCGAAGTCCTGGTGGTTCCTCAGGTCAGCCGGGGTCTGGCCTGGGCCGATTACGACAATGACGGAGACCTGGATGTGCTGGTCAGCAATTGTGGCGGAAGCCCGGTGCTTCTGCGCAACGAGGGCGGCAACGAAAATGCCTGGCTGCAATTGAGACTGGTCGGCAGAAAATCCAACCGGAACGGTTTTGGGGCTCTGGTGGAGCTCAGATTTGGCGAGAAACGCCTGGTTTCCCAAGTCACCTCAGCCGGCAGCTATCTTTCGGCCAGCGACTATCGAGTTCATTTTGGCCTGGGAGACTACCACGGCAACGTGGAGGTTACGGTTCATTGGCCAAGTGGAATCCGAGACGATATCCGAGAGCTTCAACCCCGTCAGGTTGTCGTGCTGGAGGAAGGAAGCACCAATCATTCAGTGACGGTATTGGATCCGGGGACTCAATCCACAAACTGAAACGCGTACAGATCCGCATCCTGCAGGGTGAAGCGCAGACGTACGGCCTGACCCGCAATCCTGCCGACATCCGTGGAACCGTTCCAGGAAACCGCTCGGTCGATCTCATCCCCGAAGGTCTCATCCGCTTCCGGGAGCGAGTAGCCGGGGATCGGACGGCCTCTGGAGTCCTGAATTTCGACCTTGAGCGTGCCCGCCGCCGAGGTGGCAAAATTCAGCTTCAACTTGTTTCCTTCGAACTTCAAGACTCGGGTCAGCAACTCGCCACCCCGCATCGGCGCCGAGGCTGAGACAAATCCATCCAGGCGCAGCGTGTAGCGGCTCATCTTTCCACCTTTGCCGTGCCAATAAGCCGAGGAGGCATAAAAGGACAATTCATTGGGGGCTCCGGCCCGGTCCGCTTTCGTTTCCAGCATCTTCCAGGCCACTGTCTGGTGTGCGTAGTACCACGAATCATCACGTTGAATGCCAGGCCGAATAAACCCTTCATTCCAGCGCTTGAACTTCACGCCATCCCGGCTTGCCATGATCAGGGTCTCGGTCAAAGCAGTCCCAAAGCGTTGATGCGAGCTGGCTCTCAATTCTCGTTTCTCCAGGTCCGGAAGAGCCTTCATCGAAGCTGACCAACCTCGTTCGACATATCGCTGCGGTGTTCCCACCAGGATGTGGGGCGCCCGGTCGTAGGGCGCCACGTTGTTTATATACAGATGCTCCTCGGGAGAATCGACATAGGTCAAATCGGCGTAGTTGTCCCAGTCGAGGAAATCTCCGGAAGTGGCGGTTCGAATGGCTCGGTATCCAGCCGGTTTCCAATTGTCCTTTTCGGTGACGCCGCCGGTGAAGGTTCGCCAGTAGGCACGGTAGCGGCCGATGGTGGGGTCCCAGAAGCCAAGGTTGGCGGAATCGAACGCACCGTTGGTGATCACAGGTTCTTCCTGCATCAAGGACCAGTGGATCCCATCCGGGGACTTATAGGCGAACAGTCCACCCTCTCTCTTGATGCCGGCCAATGCCTTGTACCGTTCCTCCCCCGGGCAGGCGGGGTTCTCGTCGATCACGGGCATGAAATTATGAGTGCCGATTCCATCCACGATGATGTTGTTCTGTTTCGATCCCTCGTATTCGACAATGCCGAGGTCGGGCTTGACCCAGTGAATTCCATCCTGGCTCTGGGCAAGACAGGTGACCGGTTTGCCGTCGAATACGAGTTTGCCCGGGAGGGTGTTGAAGTTCCAACCGCGATAGTACATGCGGTAGCTGTCGCCATCCTGGAGTACGGTGTGGCTCCCGCTGGCGTTTCCTTCCCAAGGTTCGTCATGTTCAATCACGACCTCACGAAAGACCGGATGATGAAGTCGAAGCCGGGCTTGGCCTGAGAGCTGCTCGATCATGAAATCGTCCAGGAACAGCTCGCGGCGCGACCCCATGGGAATGACCTCATCGGTCCTCTTCCGACCCGTGCCGGCCAGTACCGCCGGACGCATGCCTGCGGCTGCCGCTATCAAGGGGACATGTTTCAAAAAAGTGCGACGATTGGTTGTCCCGTTCACTCTCCATCTCCTCTGCGATGATGACATTCTTCGGTCCTGAAATACTCTTCGGATCGTCGAGCCCGGCCTCCTGACCGGCGTTTCTCACCGGAAAGCTGGATATAGGCCGGATTCTATGCTATAAGTTCTTAATTAACAATGACTTACGGAACTACGTGAGCACCGCCTTATAAACTCAGAGTGTACCAGAACAGGGCTCAGTGCTGCCCTGGAGGAGACAGGCTGCCAGGGGAGGATCAAATGGACAGGAATCTGAATTTCTCCACGCCGAAGGTCCGTTCCCTTTTGCTCCTTGCGTTTCCGGCGCTCTTACACGCATGCACTCCCATTTTTGCCGGCCCCAGCAGGCTGTTGCTTCGAGAGTTCGACCGGGCCATCAGCAGGTGGGTGGTCCGAGACAGCGAGGGGATCTGCTACCTGCTGACGGCCAGGAGGGGACCCGAGGGACGGGCGGGCTTCGCACTTCGAATTTCAAGAAGCGCCAGACCTCGATCACTTGAGGATTTTCTTCCCCCGGTCGACCTCGTCCCTCCCCGGAGTGCCCGGGAATCCATGGGCTCTGCCGGCATGGCCCTGGATGGCGCCGGACGTCTTCATTTTGTCTGGAGTACTGAAAAGGGTCTTTCCGGTTACAGCTTGATGAGCCTGGATCGACTCAAGAGGCGCCTGAAGGCCGGAGAGGAGCCACCCTGGATGAACCCATCCGACGGGCAGGAGGGAGCGCTGATTCTGGCTGAGGCGGATTCGCTTGTGGGTGACATCAGCCAGGCGCCCAACGGAGACGTCTGGCTGGCATGGACGGCCGGGACGGGGGACGACGTCTCCCTGCACCTGGGGAGCATCGGGAGCGGAAAATGGCAGGCTTTCGAAGTCGCGGCCGGAGACAGCCATGCTCCACCCGCTCTCCTCATTGACGGCGGCGGGCGCTTTCACCTGGCGTGGCACAACCGGGAAGGGCGTGGATTCTATCTCAGTAAAGAGCCTTCGGATCTGCAAGAGACGCTCGAAGGGTCTGCTATCGAGACCCGGGCCTCCTCTTCCCTGCCCGCCGGACCCTGGAGGCTCTGGGGGTATCGGCCGGCGCTGGTGGAGACCCCCGCTGGAATACTGGCTGTCCATGAGACCGGAACCGCGGAGTTGAGATCCGTGTTTCCAGGGGGCGAAAAAAAGAAAAACTTCCCTCTCACCGGTGAGGACAAAAGGTTCGAGTGGGATTTCTGTCACTCGCCCCGGTTTACCGTCGACCGTTACGGCATCCCCTGGGTCTTCTTCATCAACGGCACCCGTCAGCACCTGTTTTACGCCCGCTGGCTGGAAACGCAGTGGAGTCCGGTCTTGAACGGCTACTGGCTCACGCGCAATACGCCGAGAATGGATGAAAATCATCTCTCCATCGACCGGCTCGCGGTGGAGGAAAGAATGGCTGAGGATGCTGAGGGGATCGGCGTCTCCATCACCCATGAAAGCCGGTTTCCCACGACGGCCTTTCACACGATGCCGGTCCCGTCTCTAACGGCCGCGCCGGGAACGACTGTTTTGTTCTTGGACCTGAAGGAGTTGAAAGCGCTGGACGGTCTGCGACTGAAGGTCAACGAGGCCACGAAATACGAGGGAAACCCGGTGATCGGGAGGGGAGCTGCCGGGGATTTCGATGCGGGGGGAGCCTCGCAATTGGGCGTCCTGAAAGAAAATGGCGTGTATCGCATGTGGTATTCCGGGGTCTTTCGCGAGCCAGGGTCCAAGTGGCCCGAGTCGGGCCCCGTACCACTCCGGCGGATCGGTTATGCGGAGAGTAAGGACGGTCGCCATTTCAGAAAAGTCGATCTGGGGATGGTTCCCTTTGGAGACCGGGAGCGTACGAATCTCCTCCCGGGCCTTCCCCCCGCCCCGGTTTACAAGCCCATTTTTGCGGGGGGAATCCATCGTGACGCCCACGAGGCCGACCCGGCGAAACGGTACAAACTGCTCAAGTGGGACCGGGACCCCCTCGAAGATTCGAGTGCGCCGCACCTGCCGGAGAGGCAGCGCTGGACTCTGTTCACTTCACCTGACGGAATTCAGTGGAGGGAGCAGGTGGCAGGGACCATCTCATTTCCAGCCGGCCAGCCCAGTTCCTTCGTGCCCATGTCCCTTTTCTTCGACGACGCGGAAAAGGATCCGGGAAAGAAGTACAAGGCGTACGGTTTTTCTTCTCTGAACATCAGCCGCCGCGGGGGAGCCTACGGCTACAGTCCGGATGCCGTTCACTGGACGGGCCATCCTCAGAACCCCATTTTCGACCCCTTTGCCCGCGGCATACCCGTCGTGAGAAGTGGAAAGGTGGAACAGATCCATGACGTCATGGTGTGGAAGCACCACGGCTACTACCTGGCCCTTTATCAATACCAGCACAGCGGTACCAACATGGACCTGGAACTGGCCGCGAGCCGTAACGGCGAGCACTTCGTATTCATCCAGCCCGGCGAAAAGGTGCTCACTCGCGGCGCTCCGGACGCCTGGGACTCGGACATGGTCGCCCCGTCCGTGCCCCTGGTGGATGGCGAAGAAATCAAGCTGTACTACGGAGGCTGGCGCTTTTCGTCCTGGCCGGAAGGGCAGCCCTCGGGAGGGTTGGCTACGCTGAGACTGGACGGCTTCACCCATCTGGAGTTGGTGAAGGACCGGGCTCAAGGGAGTCTGACCACCATTCCCATCGGCCCCGGCACGGCTTCCGAACTTTACGTGAATGCCGACTGCGGCGAGGGCGGCTTTCTGCAAGTCGAGCTGATCGATCCTGCCTCCGGACGGCCCCTGCCGGGGTACTCGAGAGAGGAGAGCCCCAGGTTTGAGGGGGACTCGGTGGCTTGGAGAGTCGAATGGGAACAAGGACGAAGCCTCCACGGGCTGAACGTGGATTCGTTCCAGATCAAGTTCCATCTGGCCGCCGCAGGGGGATCCCCCAAACTCTATTCATTCAGCTTGAAGTAGAACAACGAAAACGTCCCGGGATCTCGAATTGGGGCGAAGACAAGCAATTCCAGCGTCTTCAGGCTTGGTGTAGAATCAGGGTGTGAGCCCCCCCATTCTTTCTCTTGAAAGAATTCTCTGTCGACTGCTGATCGCTCTTTTCCTGTCCTGTCTGCCGAAGGTTCCGATCCAGGCTGGAGCCCAGGAGAACCAGTCCAGGAAGTCCCCGCCTCAACGTCAGCTCAAAGAGGAGGCGGAAGACTACTTTCAACGCTGGTTGGACGAGGACGTGGTCTACGTGATCTCCAAGGAAGAGCGCTCAGTTTTCGAGAGTCTGACCGCCCCGGAAGAAAAGGAGCAGTTCATCGAACAGTTCTGGTTTCAAAGAGATCCGGATCCGCGCAGCGCCGCCAACGAGTTCAAGGAAGAACACTATCGCCGGATCGCCTACGCCAACGAGAGATTTGCCAGCGGCTTTCCCGGATGGATGAACGATCGAGGCCGCATCTACATCATTCACGGGCCACCCGACGAGATCGAAGCGCATCCCTCTGGCGGAAGGTACGAGCGACCCCTGGAAGAGGGGGGAGGAACAACCGTAACTCATCCGTTTGAAGTCTGGAGGTACCGCTTCATAGAAGGCCTGGGTTCCGATGTCATCCTGGAGTTCGTAGACCCTTCATGGAGTGGGGAATACCGGCTCGCCCTCAACCCCGACGAGAAGGATGCCCTGCTCAATGTGGCCGGCGCAGGCAATACGATCGCCGAAATGATTCAGCGCGACGAATCCCTGGAAGGGACGACCTTCACGTCGGCCGGAAACGCCAATCTCCGAAGCTTTCGACCCAGGGACACCGCCTTCGACCGCTATGAAACGTTCACTAAAATCCGGCGTGCCAAGCCCTTCAAACATCGTGACTTGAAACGCCTGGTGGAAATCGACGTCACTTACCAGGACCTTCCCTTTTCTCACCGGGTCGATTATTTCGGCCTCGACGAGACGCGCGCCCTGGTACCGGTCAGTGTCGAAATCCCCGATCGTGAGCTCACCTTCGGTGAGGAAAAGACTGGAAGACGGGCGCGCATGGCCGTATATGGAATCGTAACCAATTTGTCGAATCGAATTGTGGACGAATTCGAAGCTGATCTGGTGAGCGATTATCGGGCCCGGACCGCCCGCTCCGTCTATCAAAGGGTTCTGGTGCTGGAACGAAAAGGCCGCTACAAGCTGGACCTGATCATCAAGGATCTCAACAGTGGGCGCGTGGGTGTGCGCCGTCTGGTCTTGATTCCACCGCCTCACCGGTCCGAGCTTTCAGCCAGCTCGATTCTGCTCTCGAATCGAATCAACCGACTGGAGCGCGCCCCGGAGCGCCATGCGATGTTTGTTCTGGGGGACCTGCACATTCGACCGAGCCTGGACAAAGTCTTCCGGCCCTCGGAGAAACTCAACTGTTATCTCCAGGTCTACAACGTTGCCCTGGATCAGACCTCGATGAGGCCTTCACTGAGGGTCATGTACCGGGTGGCAAAGGATGGACATCCGGTCGCGCAACTGATCGACGTCATTGGCAAGTCGATACAATATCTCTCCGAGCAGAGAGTGGTGCTGGTTCTGCCCATCTCCCTTCAGAGCTTTGAGCCGGGAAGCTATGAGATCACCGTGACGGTGAAGGATCTGATCCAGGAGAGAGAGGTTCGAGTCTCCGAGGCCTTTGAATTGGCGGCAGAGGCCGGTGGCTGAGAGGCCGCCCGGACTCGTTCTCAAACCATTCCCCTGCCTGATCAGACTGAATACTCCAGCCCCCCCAATTCCTGGGCTTTTTTCCACGGGCTGCCAAGAGCCGCAAGGTCTCCCCTCGCCGTCGCGATGTGCCGGTCCCACGCTACTTCGTTCTGATTCCGGTTCCGGGCGGGCATTGAAAGGCCTTGATGCTATCGTGTCTCTCAACTGGCCGATAAGGAAGAACCCGGAGAGGACGGTGCCCGCCCGGAGGTCAGCCCGAATCCCCATCGTAGGCGCAACTCTCACGCTCACGGCTTCACTGCTCACAGGCTGTGTCGCGGACCCCGGCCTGGAGGAGCAAGGCGCCGGACAGGGTGTACCCAGGCTGGAGATATTCAAGTATCCGAGCCCCGTTCTTGATAATGGACCGCCCGGCTCGTACGACGAGGGCTACTTGGGCGAGCCCTGTGTGCAGTTGGTCGATGGCCTCTACGAGATGTGGTACGAAGCCATCGAATATCCCCCCTATGACGCCGGACACCGGTGGACGATCGCCTATGCCTCCTCCCGCGACGGAGTTCACTGGATCAAAGATCCTGCTCGACGCTTCCTCCCCAACCCGGACTACCCCTGGTGCAACAAGGAGGTGTTGGAGCCTTGGGGCTTCAAGCAGGGAGGTCTCTACCGGATGTACTTTTCGGCCAACGGCATCGAGCAGATCGGCTACGCCGACAGTCCTGACGGGACTCACTGGAAAAATTACCGTCTGGTCCTGGGTGCGGCGCAGTTGGAGGGCAAGAAGATCAACGGCCTGCCGATTCTCACCGCCAGCGAACCTTCCGTCGTCGAACGGCCTGAAGGAGGCTACATCATGTACTTTCAGGCCGAGACTTCCGGTAACTTCGACCACATCGGCTATGCCGTCTCCCCTGACGGAGTCGACTTCACCGTTCCCGCCGATGAGGACGGCAACCACACTCCTGCCTGGAATGCCCGCGACGCCTGGCAGCCGGCCCGCGGGTTGGCGGGTCCCTGTGTCGTCCGGCATGGAGGTTTGTATTATCTGTTCTGCAGCACCTGGTCGGCGCCTTACAATCTCGGGTATGCCGTTTCCCGGGATGGACTCCACTTTACGCCCGGGGCGGCGAATCCCCTGGCAGCGACGACTCCATTCAGTTGGGACAACTGGGCATCCTATGAGCCAGGCGTCTTGATCCTGCCGGACGGCCGGGTTCAGATGTGGTGGAACGGGGTACGGGAACGAGGAGGCCGGACCAACGCCAGGTACGTGGGTGCCATCGCCTACGGCTTCGGATACCTTGACGGGTCACCCTCAGACAGTCTGGTCTGTCACTGGCCTCTGGATGAATCCGGGGGCAGCCAAGTGGAAGACAAGACAGTGTTTGGGCACCGGGGCCGGAACGAGGGTGCCGTGGTGGGGCGACCGGGTGCCCGTCCAGAGATGGGAACGGCCTACGAGTTCGACGGTCAGGATGACTTTTTGTGGGCTCACCACATGCCGCTGCTTGGGCGCACAAGCTTCAGGATCTCGTTTTATCTGTGGCCCGGCGACGTGAGCCGCCCCCAGGCTCTGGTGAGCAAGTCGAACGTGGAAGGGATGTTTTCGGGCTTTCCGAGCCGGGAATGGCGTATCGGGATCGATGGCCGGGGACGCCCTTTCTTCGAAGTGGGAAGGTCGGACGCTGCCGATGGCTTCACTCGGTGCCGGGGTTCCCGGCCAATCGTCTTGCAGCAGTGGCAGCACATCCAGGCGGAATACAGTGAAGCGGCCGCCAAGATCAGCCTCTATCTGGACGGGCAGCTCGTTGCAGGGTCGGCTCACCCGGGCGGAAGGAGAACGGGCCGTTCCATTCTCTCGATAGGGGCGGAGCTGGATTTTCAGAAGCCCGTCCAAAACAGAGCACCATTGAGCCGGGACATGACCCACGACATGGGCAGGTTTTTCAAAGGCGCTCTCGATGACTTGCGCTTCTACGCATCCGCTCGATGAGTCTCTTCAATCCACCAACTCTGCCACTCCGATCCCAGCAAAGCGATTGCCGTCATAGAACAGATAGGTGTGTTCCGCAGAGTGCCAAATGGAAGGATAGCAGGTCATTTCGCTGTCCCAACCCGACTCACTGACCTCAAGAACCGGGTCGGGCCACCACTTCCACCGTATTCCGTCCGGGCTCTCGGCGTAGTGAACCCGGTAGAGACGGCGATGGTCTTTTACTACGCTGAACCACATTCGAAAGCCGCTCCGAGCCTTCTCCACAAAAGGCTTGGAACAGGTTGAGAAGTAGGAGTCAAGCCTGGGCGGAATACTGATCAGCGCCCCCGCGGGATGTGGCCTGAAGGTATGGCCCCCATCGTTCGAAACGGCCAGGGCAATGGAAATCCTGCTGTTCGCCTCAGGCCAGCGCACGACGGCCGTATACCACATCCAATACTGCGAACCGACCTTCATGACGGCGCAGGAACCCGTGCCGTGCTCGTCGCAGGAAAAGGGCCTCCCCAATTCAAGCAGGGACCGGCCGCTTCGCTTCCAGGTCAGGCCGGCGTCGTCGCTCTCGGCCAGCGTGGTCCGATAGGCTTTGAACTTGCCGAAGGAGTGATAGTCTCCGCCCCAACCACAGTAATACATGTGCCAGTGGTTCTCGGTGACGGGAACCACCCAGGGATAACTCACCCAGTGGGAATCGATCGACCCGGGCGCACCGAAGTCCAAAAGCGGCTGGTTCGAAGCTTTCCTCCAACTCAGGGGATCGGAAATGTCAGCTTCCGCAAGCCCGATTCGCCTCCGCTGACCCTCGATGCTCATGTAGTACATGCGCAACTGATCGCCGGCCCGGACGACGTGAGGAGCGGACGGACGCCGGTCCCAGCCGCCTTCATCGTGGCAGGGAAAGATGAGCTTCAGCTTCCTCCACCTCTGGCCCTGAAAGTGGGTCGAGGGCCTCATCCCGGTCGTCGCCCCCAGTAGAGGCGACAACGTCGTTGCATAGACAAATTTACGCCTGTTCATGCCGGAATGGATCGATGATGACAGGCACAGGAGAAAGAAAAGATGTCTAAGGGTAACCTAGAGACGGTCGGCGTGTACATCTCTATGCCGCCGATGGCGGCATATCGCATGCCCCGGCTACAGCTTGCGGATGGGATCGCCAATACGGATCTGGCCGGCCTCGACCACGAAGACGTAGCATCCACGCAGCCGGAGGCCCTTCGAATCGGGTTGGCTGATAAATTTCAGGGCATCGGCGCCATAACGGGACGCAAATTTCTTGCAGCCCGTGTGTGGCAGCTCCGAAACCTCAACCAACGCCTCACCGATCCGGAACCGGGTGCCGACGGGAAGGTTCTCCTCGGTGAGGTTCATGTCCACCGCCAGGTTGTCTCCCGACAGGGACCAGCGGTCGCGGCTGCCGGCGATCAGGGAAAGCAGGCGCGAATTAATGAGGGTCAATTGCACCTTGGGATCGGACCTGCCGTCGGGAAGCTTGCGCCAGCAGGTCTTTTGCCAGCGGTCCCCTTCCAGGCCGCCCTCAGGTGAAAGCCGGGCTTCTTCCATGGAGTTGCGGACGTTGGTGGACGGGCAGGCGGTGATGGCCTCCACCCGGCCCTCCCGGCGGGGAGACGCCAGAATGGAATCCAGCGACTCGTGCAGTTGATCCAGAGTGGCGAATCGTTGCGTCATTGATTTCCTCCGCTCCGCCGACGGCCGGGTCACGTTCGCCGGCAACAGGCTGAATGCGGTGCAAAGGCGCCGCTAATTGATCTGGAAGGAATAGAGCCGGGCGCGGCTGTAGACGAACTTGAGCCGGACCGGACCCGTCACGCCACTCAGGTCGCCCCCTTCCCAACTCACCGTCCGATAGACGCCCTCCTTCTCGCTCAGCTTGGATTCCGCGGCGCCGTATCCCGGCATGGTCTTGCCGTTCTGGTCCTGAAGCTCGACCCGCAGGTAGCCGTTGTTGTCCGGGTCGTCATTGAAGATGTCCTTCCACGGCGCGTCCGCCCCTCCCTTGCCCCCGGGCAGCAACTCCACGTTGACTCTCAGGGTGCTCCCCTCGAAGCGGAGCGGGTGCGTGGTGACGTGACCCTCGGCCGTGGCGTCCAGCGCGGCCCAGCCGTCCTGCCGGATCTTCATCAGTCCGATCTGTCCTTTGTGGTCGGCCGCGGGTGCGTTGTGGAGGTTGTCGAACCCGGAGTAGTAGATCCAGACCTCTCCGTCGTGAACCACGGGCGTCGAGATGGGGAACACCATCCCGCTGTCGAAGCTGCTCCCGCCGTAACCGTTGACCTGGTAGCCCAGGACCATGAAGGGCCGGCGGTAAACGGACCGCTCCCAGTTCACGCCGTCCACGCTCGAAGCCAACTGGGCGTCCATGGTCTGGATGTCGGTATGAAACACCCAGATCAAACCCAGGTAGTGAGACCCGTACGGAAAGGCCGAGACCCCGTAGAACTCGGTGTGGGGCGGGTCCAGCTCGTCCGGCTCCAGGACGAAGCGGCTGTCGCGCCAATGGATGAAGTCGTCGCTCACCAGCCGCGACACCTTGCGCGGTCCGCCGGGGCTGGTCTTGTGGTAGAGCCAGTACTGTTTCGTCCCGGGATCCCGCATCAGGCCGAAGGTGTCGCCGCTGCCCCAGATGGGAACCACCGGATTGTTCTCGTAATCGGTCCAGTTCAGACCGTCGGGCGAGAACGCGACCCAGATGCCGTGCCGGGGCCGGTCATGGTGCTGCCAGTAGGCCATCTTGTACCGGCGGTCGGGGTCGGGGTCGTCGGGCTCCTTGAGGACCACGTGGTTCCAACTGACCCAGTCGAGGACGATGTTGTTGGCCTTGGAACCGCGGAACTCCACAATGCCCAGCTCGGGCTTCTCCCAGTGGATTCCATCCTTGGAGGTGGCGTAGCAGAGGAACTCGCGGATGTCGGTGTTCCTGGATTTGCCGAACGTGTTGTACCACAGCTTGAAGATCTGCTCCTCTTCGTCGTAGATCGCGCTGCCCGGCTGCAGCACCAGGTACCCTTCCCAGGGGCGGTCCGGCTTGATGATGGGGTTTTCGGCCACTTTCCGGGGGCGGGTGTTGTAGGCCCCGGTCAGGGAGCGCCAGACCCGGTCGCTGTCGGCGACCAGGTGGTCGTCCACGAAGAGCTGCACCCTGGAGTCGATCTCCCGGATCGGGCCCGGCTCCGCCGGCGCACCCGGCTGACACGACGGAAGCAGCAGCAGGGTCAACGCCAAGAGCAGCAAACACTGGGGGTTCCGCATAAAACACCCTCCTCGAGGTTCTCGGTTTCCGCCCGAATTCTTGGGTCCGACCCGGTAAAAGTCAAGGAAGAGGAGGTCGTTCCCCAACACGCGGCGAAGCAGCGCCGGATGGGCCAGAATGTTTCCACGACCTTGCAATCCATATCCCTCGTGCAGGGGGACGCGACGATCATCGCATGCATCTCGAAGGCAACGGTGGGACGGTATGAGCCTGAAGTTGCGATGCTATGCCTACGCCAGCGGCGAGAATTGGGAAGCGATCTGCGTTGACCTTGACATCGCCGTCTTCGGCGCTTCGGCCAATGAAGTGGAGGAGACGCTTGACAGGTGCATCCGGATGTATTTGGAAACGGTTGCCGATTTGTCGCCGGAAGCGGCGACGATTCCTGACGGGAAAGTCCTCTTGGTATGTGAGGTTCAAGCTGGGGCTCATGACTTGGCTGTACGGCTTCCGGGGCGACCGTGACAGACCTCGCGTGTTTACGCTCCGGTCTCAAGTCCCGGCGCTCTTCTTTGAAACATGGGACACCCGGAGGGGGGACTTTCTTGTCCCCCTCTTCGCCGCGGTTGCTTTCGCTGAGCCCCGGCGGGGCCGGAGTTGGGCGGATAGGAGGGGGGACTTTTAGTCCCCCCGTGAGAGTGGGGGTAGGAAAACCCCCACTCCTTTGAACATGGGACACCCGGAGGGGGGACTTTCTTGTCCCCCTCTTCGCTGCGGTTGCTTTCGCTGGGCCCCGGTGGGGACGGAGTTGGGCGAATAGGAGGGGACTTTCCAGTCCCCCCGGGGGAGTGGGGGTAGGAAAACCCCCACTCCATTGATCCGACGTACGGATAGGTTGCGGCGCGACGGCGGCGGCGCAATGGCCTATGATGTCGGTTTCCAAGTGACGGAACGGTAAGAGGAGCAGATGACAGGCGAGGCACCGAACCCCGAGACGGTCACCCGGGACATGGACCGGCATAACTCCTGGGTCTTCGCCATCTCCCATCTGCTCATCTACTTCGCCTCTCCGGTGGTCTACGTCGGGATCGTTCAGGCGGCTCTGTGCGACAAGCTGGGCGCCAGCGCGGCCGTGGCCAACCTGCCCAATTCGGCCTATTTCCTGGGGTTTTTCTTTCCCGTCATCCTCTCCTGGACCCTGGCCTACCGCTTCGAGCGGACGGTGGTGGTGGCGGCCAACCTGGTGACCTCCTCTTCATTGGTCCTGGTGGCGCTGTCCCTTTTCCTGCCGGTCGCCGATTCGATCCGCCTGGGGGTGGTCATCGGCCAGGGGCTGGTCCTGGGCCTGGCGGACTCCTCCTCCATCGTCTACATGTACCAGTGCCTGAAGCGGGGCACGAGCCTGAAGGGCCGGGCCCGCTGCCTGAAATGGACCTTCGCCTTCACACCCATCCTGGCGGTGGTGGGCAACCTGCTGGCCCAGTTCATCCTGGGCGGGGGAATTCCGGCTCTGTCCCATCCCAAAGACTTCGGACTTCTCTACCTGATGGCCGCGGGCTGCACGGGAGGGGTCGCCTTCCTGGCCACGCGCTTCCGCCTGGTGGATATCCCGGAGAAGAAACCTCCCTTCGCCGAGACCATGAAGACCACGTTCCGGTCCTATCTCCAGGTCCGGACCCTCTTCGTGATCTGGATCGCGTATCTGCTCCTGTTCCTGGCCTGGAACTCCACCACCAACCTCTCCCTCTACAGCCGGGAGGCCCTGGGAGCCGATCCCAAGGACTACGCCGGCTACATGAACGCCCTCCGCTTCGGATTCAAGGCCGTCACCGGTTTCGCCCTGGGGGTGATCATGATCCGTTGGGGAATCCGGGCGCCCCTGGTGACGACGGTGCTGCTGACGGCGGCAGGGATCCTCTGGGCCTGGGTGGTGCCGGGCCACGCCTTCCTGATGGCCTTCGCCTTCATGGGCGGGGGCGAACTGGCCGGCGCCTACTTTCCCAACTACGTCATCAGCGTCTCCGCGGCGGCCGCGGCGGCGCGGAACAACGCCTTCCTTTCGCTGGTGCTTCCCGTCAGTTCCTTCGCGCCGGCGCTCCACGGCGCCCTCGCCGACGCCTTCGGCTTTCCCGCCAGCTTCGGCTTCGGTTTGGCCATGGCGGCGCTGGCGCTGACGCTGGTGTTGTGCTTGCCGAAGCAGGCGGAGACAATCGCTGCCAAATCTCATGACTGACCAGACAGCGCGCATCGGAATCCTCTATCCGTTTCATTCGGCCGAAGACGACTACCCGCGCATGGCTCCCATGGTCCGCCCCCGGGTGGAGATGGAAGTCGTGCACACCACCATTTCCGAGGACGCCCACCGCGAGGACGCCTGCCTGGCCACCGGGGACGTGAACCGGCTCCTGGAAGGTGCGCGGGAACTGGCTCCCAGGAAGTTGGACGCCGCCATGTGGGCCTGCACCAGCGGCAGTTTCGTCTACGGATTGGAAGGGGCCCGGGACCAGGTACGGCCGGTGGCCGACTACCTGGGAGTCCCGGTCTCCAGCACCTCCCTGGCCTTCGTCACGGCCCTTCATTTCCTGGGCATCCGGCGCGTGGCGGTGGCCGCCAGCTATCCCCGGGACGTGACCCTGCTGCTGAAACGTTTCCTGGCCGATGCCGGAGTCGAGACGGTCCACCTGGACTGCCTCGGCATCGTCACGGGAGTGGAAGTGGCCCTGTTGAACCAGGAACAGGTGACCCGTTTCGTCGCCAGCAACGATCACCCGGACGCCGAAGCCATCGTAGTTCCGGACACGGCCATGCACTCGGCCGGCTGGGTCTCCGGTCTGGAGGAAGCGGTCGGCGGCAAGCCGGTCCTGACGGCGAATCAGGTGACGCTCTGGCAGGCGCTTCAACTCGTCGGCGGAGGCCCCTTCCAGGTGGACGACTCCATGGGTTCGCTGTTCAGCGATGGAAACACCCGCACGGCCTCGAACGCCGGCGGAAACTGAAACCCGATCCTGAAGGAGAAGACGGACATGCCGATCCCCAGAGAGCCCGCCTTCGAAGTCGCCGAGTACCGGCGCCGCCTGGAAAGGGTCCACGAATCCATGGCGTCGCGATCCCTGGACGCTCTGGTCCTGTTCAGTCCCCACAACGTTTTCTACCTCTCGGGGATGGACACGGAGAACCTCTCCGACTACCAATGCCTTCTGGTCCCCGCCGGCGGCGACCCGATTCTGGTCACTTCCCATTTCGAGGAGGCCCGGGCCGCGAACTCCTGCTGGCATCGGGGCCAGGTGTTCTACGGGCCGTTCGAAGACCCGCTCCAAGTCACTCTGGACGCGGTGCGCCGGCTGAAGGTCCGGAATCTGGGCCTGGAGCGGCGCAACCGGGCGGTTTCGCCGGACCACTACCGGCGATTGGCAGCGGAATTGTCCGACTTGCGGATCGAGGATCCCTTCGGCGTGGTGGAACGTTCCCGGCTGGTCAAGTCGCCGGCCGAGATCGCCTGCATGCGCCGGGCCGCCATCCTGACCGATCTGGGGGTGGAGGCGGCCTACGCCGCCATGCAGGAGGGCCAACGGGATTCGGACGTGGCCGCGGCGATCATGGAGGCCATGTACGGCAATGGCAGCGACACCGTCTGCTGGGGACCCATCGTGGCCGCCGGCTACCGTGCGGGCAGCGCCCACAGCACCTTCATGGGGCTGCCGCTACGGCGCGGCCAGACCGTCTTCCTGGAGCTGACGGCCCAGGTGCGGCGCTACGTGGCGCCCCTCATGCGCACCGCGGTTCTGGGACCGCCGTCGGACGCCATGAAACGCGTAGAGGCGGCCGGCCGCGCGGCTCTCGCCTGCATCCGGGAGGAGGCGCGCCCCGGCGTCGAGGCCGCTCACGTGGCCCGAACGGCCCTGGCGATCCTGGAGCCGGTCCTTCCCGGCCACGTCTTCCACTACAACTTCGGCTATCCGGTGGGAATCGGCTACCCGCCAAGCTGGATCGAAGAGCTGGACTTTCTCATGCGCACCGACAATCCCGGGCCGCTGGAAGCCGGCATGACCTTCCATCTCCCCATGTCGGTCCGCAAGTACGGCGAGTACGGTGTGAATCTGAGTCAGACCATCCTGATCGGAGAGGACGAAACCGAGGCCCTGGCCCGGACTCCGGCGCGGCTGCAACAAATCCGATTTGGAAGTTAGCGGAAACGGACCCGGGACTCAGCGGCTGGAGACGGCCAAAAACCAACCCAAAATCAAGACAACCGGAGAGGACAGCATGATCGAAGCGCTACGAGGCAAGATTCAGACGGTGACCGGCCCCATCGCACCCGAAGACCTGGGGGTGACCCTGATTCACGAGCACCTCTATTTCGACCTGACCTGCTATTACCAGCCGCCTCAGGACGAGAAGGGGAAACGGCTCACGGACCGGGAACTGAGCCTGTCCACGCTGGGCTGGGTCCGGAACAACACCATGAGCTCCTGGCCCAACCTCCGGTCCTACGACGATGACGTCATCGCCTCGGAGGTCGAACTCTACATGGACCTGGGCGGACGAGCCATGGTGGACTGCACCATCAACGGCATCGAGCCCAATCCGGCCGGTCTCAGGAGGATCTCCGAGAGGACCGGATTGCACGTGATCGCCGGGAGCGGATACTACATCTACCCCTCCCATCCGCCGGACATGGCCTCCAAGACCATCGAGAACATTCAGGAGGAGATCGTGGGAGACCTCACCCGCGGCGGCCACGGAACCGACGTCCTCTCCGGCCTCATCGGAGAGCTGGGGGCTTCCTGGCCCTTGCACCCCGATGAGGAGAAGACCTTCCGGGCGGGCGCCCGCGCGCACCTGGAGACCGGCGCCCCCATCTCGGTCCACCCCGGCCACGATCCCGACTCTCCCCTCTCCCTCATCGAGCTGCTGAAGGAAGAGGGGGTCCAACCCGACCGGGTCATCATGAGCCACATCGAGAACCGCTACCGCGAGGACATGGACCGCTACAAGCGCCTGGCCGACACCGGGTGCATGCTGGGATTCGACACCTACGGACGGGAAATGTACTTCGCCGGCGCCGGCCGCCAGCATCCGCCCGACGACCTCCGGAACCACATCATCGCCACCCTGGTGGCCGACGGCTACGCCGGGTCCGTCACGGCGGCTCAGGACTGCTGCTTCCAGTGCGACCTGGTCACCTACGGCGGGAACGGCTACGGACACATCCTGGAGAACATCGTGCCCCGGCTGAAGAACCTGGGCGTGGACGACAAGGCCCTCCACCAGATCTTCGTGGAGAACCCCAAGAGGGTGCTGACGTTCCGGGATCCGAGCTGATTCCAAAGGAGCGGCGAGAGGTCGAATCTTCTTAGGGGCAACCCTTGCGGTTGCCCTCTGCCCCCTTATGGCAGGTTGATGCGCCGGCCTGTCGGCGTGCCGTCTACTGCGTGGCTCCGGCCTCGGTGAGAATCCCCATGATTCGTCCGTAACCCTGCTGGACCGCCAGCTTCAGCGCGCTCCGGCCATCGTTTCCCTTGACGTTGACGTCGGCACCGCCCTCGATCAAGGCCTGGACGCATTCGGGTTCCTTTTCGGCGACCGCCAGCATGAGAGCCGTCCAGCCGTTGTAGTTCGTGGCCGTGACGTCGGCGCCTCCCGCCAACAGCGAACGCACGATCTTTTCCCTGCCCTCCGATGCCGCGTGCATCAACGGAGTCCAATCGGCGTTGAGACGAAAGTTGACCCGGGCTCCACCTTGAATCAGGGCCTCCACCGTGTCGGCGTGCCCTTCGTTGACAGCCAGCATCAAGCACGGAAGACCATCCTTGGTCTTGGCGTTCACGTTGGCCCCCTTGGACATCAGGAGCTTGGCCGCTTCGGTCTTACCCTGGTTGGCGGCGATGAGAAGGGCCGTCCATCCGGACCGCCGGGCGCGGGTCCTGATTCTGGAACCCGAGTCGATGAGCAGATTCATGCTCCCGATGTGACCCCCTTCCGCCGCCGCCATGAGCGGGGTCTGGCCCCGTCTGTCGCCGGCGTCCCGGAAATAGTGAAGAGACCGCGGCCATTTCTTGCGCCCCTTCTCCAGCAACAGCGTCAACGTCTCGTCGCTGCCGTGACTGGCGGCGAGCCAGACGGCGTTGCGGCCATTGTTGTCCATGGCATCCAGTTGGGCGCCATTCTCCAGGAGAAGCTCGATCATGGCAGTCTGCCCTCGACCCGCCGCCCAGAGCAGGGCGGTGCGCTTGTCCGCGTCCTTGTAGTCGACCCGGGCCTTCTTCTCCAAAAGAACCTTCCCCGTCTCCAGGTGACCCTCGCCCGATGCCACCATGAGGGGAGTCCACCCCATCTTGGTGTAGGCATTGACGTCGGCCCCCTTGGAGAGAAAGTCGGAGACGATTGCCGTATGTCCGCCGGTGGACGCGAAGAGCAGAGGGGTTCGGCCCGAGTTGTCCGAGTCCTTGACCTTGGCCCCGGCCCCTTCCAAAGCCTCGATCACGGCCGTATGCCCCTCCTCAGCGGCCCGCATGATGGGAGTCCGGCCCGCGGCGTCTTTGGCCCCCACTTCGGCCCCCTTCTCCAAGAGGAATTCCACCATCGCCATCTGTCCTTCGGCGGCCGCCAACGCCAGAGGCCGCTCTCCCCGGCGGTCCTCGCCGTCCAGTTTGCCTCCCAGTCCCAAGAGCGCGTCCGCGGCTTCCAGGTGCCCCTTTTCGACGGCATGCATCAGCGCCGTTTTTCCGTCCGGATCCGCCCAGGCCAGATCGGCGCCACCCGCCACCAGGGCCTGGATCACCCCGGCATGTCCCTGCTCGGCCGCCCTGACCAGCAGCGACTTGCCGCCATAGACGCGATTGGGATCGGCCCCATCCACGATCAGGTCTTCCACATAGGAAGCCTCGCCGGCCTCCACCGCATCCTCCATCTCCCGCCGGACGTTGGAGGAGCAGCTCGCCACAACGAGTAAGAGGAGCAGGAGAAAACAGAATTTATTCGATTGACTCAGTGCCCGGATCATTGGAAATCACCTCCAAAATTCACTTACACCATTCCGTCGAGGTGAGCGCATATCTTAGCCGGACGGTCTGTCGTGAGACAACCTGACGAAGGAGAGAACTACTCGACGAAGATGGGCGGCATGGGGTCGGTGAGCTTCAGGGCGACGGGCGCACCAACGTCCAACGACGAGGCGCCGGTCCGTATGGTCTGAAAACTCGCCAGCACGGTTCCCGACGGCAACCGCACGCGATAGCGTTCGTGGGAACCGCGAAACACACGCTCGACGACAACGCCTGCTCCGTCGCGACTCGGTGTGAGCTCAAGCTGGTGCGGTCTGACGGCAACGACCACTCTCGTTCCCACCGCGGCCGATTCCACACCCGGAATCGGACCGAGTTCAGTTTCTACTCCGTGCCTCGCGACGACTCCCGCCAGGAAGGTGGCGTCCAGCACGAATTCCGCGACGAACCGGCCGCCCGGACGATCGTGAAGATCGCGGGCCGAGCCCACTTGCTCGAGCTTCCCATCGCGCATCACCGCCACCCGGTCCGCGATCTGAAAGGCTTCCTCCCGGTCGTGCGTGACGACGATGGCGGCGCGTCCGGCATGTTTCAGGATCCGCCGAAGCTCTTTGCACAAGCTCGTGCGAAGGGCCGCGTCCAGGTTCGACAGCGGCTCGTCCAGCAAGAGAAGCTCGTACCCCGGAGCGAGCGCCCGCGCGAGCGCCGTGCGCTGCTGTTGCCCGCCGGAGAGCTGGTGCGGAAAGCGTGATTCCATCCCTTCGAGACCGCAAAGATCCATCGCCTCGCGAGCGCGCCGCTCACGAGCGCCGGGGGGCAGTCCGGACAGGCCGAACTCGACGTTTTTTCGGACATCCAAATGCGGAAACAGCGCATAGTCCTGGAAGACGAAACCGACGCGGCGCTCTTCCGGCGGGAACTCGACGACGCCGCTCTGTACGATTCGCCCCCCAATGCGAATCGTGCCGCGGTCCGGTGTCTCGAATCCGGCGATCAGACGAAGGGTCGTCGTCTTGCCGCACCCGCTGGGACCGAGGAGCGCCAGGATCTCACCCTCCGGCATGGAGAACGACACGCCCGACACGGCCGGCGCCGGCGAGCCTTCGAAAGTCTTGTCGAGGCCGTCGAGGGACAGGAAGACGTCCGGCATCGTTTACAGCCGCGCCTCGTTCGTGCCCCGAAGCCTCGTCAGCACGATGACGGGCAAGATCCCGGCTGCGACGATCGAAAGAGCCGGGGCCGACGCTTCGGTCCACATCGACTCTGCCGTTCGCTGCCATACCTCCACGGCGAGGGTGTCGACGCCGAACGGGCGGATCAGCATCGTCGCCGGCATTTCCTTCATCACATCGACGAAGACGAGAATGAGAGCGGTCAACAGGGAACCTCGAAGAAGCGGGAGATGAACGCGGCCAAGCACGCGAGCCGGTCCCGCGCCTAGACCGCGCGCACTCTCGTCCATGCTACCCGAGATCCGGGTGAGCCCCGACTCCACCGAGAAGAACGCCACCGAGATGAAGCGGACAAGATAAGCGAACAACAGTCCGAGCGCCGAGCCGGTCAGAATCAAACCGACGCCGAAGTCTCCGAACCAACCGAGGGCGGCGTTGATAATGCCGTCGATGCGGACGAGCGTCAACAGAACACCGACGGCGATGACGGACCCGGGTATTGCGTAGCCGAGACTCGCAACACGAGTCCCGAACGACAAAGCACGCGAACGAGTGGAGCGGGCCGCATAGGCGAGGACGGTTGCCGCCGCGACCGCGAGCAGGCAGGCGGATGCGGCGAGCGCAAGCGTGTTGCGCAAGAGCTCCGGAAAGTTCCTGGGAAGAAGCGACGCTTCCGCGGCACGGAGGCTCCAGAAGGCGAGAACACCGGTCGGAACCAGAAAGCCTGCCGCCAGAACGCCGGAAACGAACGCCGTCGCCGCCCAGCCTCTTATTCCCGTCAGCGGCGGAAGCGTTCGGGCGACGTTTCGTCCGTGAGCTTGAACGAATCGCATACGGCCCCGTGCCCGCTGTTCCAGAGTAACGAGCATCAACGCGAACAGCATGAGCACCACCGCGAGCTGGCCCGCCGCGACACGGTCGAACATGCCGAACCAGACGCGATAGATGGCCGTCGTCAGCGTTCGATAGCCGAACACGGAGACGGTTCCAAAGTCGGCGAGCGTCTCCATGAGGGCGAGTGCGACACCGGTGGCAATCGCCGGTCGGGCCAACGGCAATCCGACTCTCCGGAATACGGCTGCCGGCCGGCAGCCCAGGCTACGCGCCACCTCGGTGAGGTTCGCTCCCAGCTCGCGAAACGCCGTCAGGGCGAGCAGATAGACGTACGGATACACGACCAGGCTCATTGCGAGGACGACGCCTCCGTACGACCGCACGTTCGGAAACCGCCAACCGATACCGAGGGTCTCGCGAAAAAACGTGGGGACCGGCCCCGCATACTCGAAGAGCGCCACGAACACGAAGCCGATGACGTAGGTCGGCACGGCGAGCGGCAAGACGAGCGCCCATTCGAAAACATCGCGGCCGGGAAACCGCCGGGTCGCGACGAGCCATGCGGAGACCGTCCCCATGAGGCCTGCGAGTGCGCCGACCCCCAGAAGGAGCCAGAATGTGTTCGACAGAAGCTCCCAGAGAATCGTATCCGCGAGGTGACGCCACACCTCACCCCGCGGAGAGGTCAGATTGAGCGCGACGCTGAGAATGGGGAGCGCCACGAGCGCAGCCGTGAGCCACGCTCCGACGGCGAGCGCCCGCGAGCTTCGAGCCATGAGAAACTACCGGTAGCCGGCACGGTCGGCGAGCTTGATCGCGGCCGCCTGATTCTCACCGGCCGCAGAGACGCCCACCTGCTCTTGCTTGAAGTCGCCCCAGCCTTTCAGGATCGCGTGCGGCTCCGCAGCCGGGTTGGCCGGATACTCGAAACTGCTCGCGGCAAGTGTGTTCTGCGCCTCGACGGAGGTGATGAACTCCAGGAGCCGAACTGCGTTTTCCTTGTTCTTCGCGTACTTGGTGACGCCCGCTCCCGAGATGTTCACGTGGGTTCCGGTCGTCTCCTGGTTGGCCCAGAACGGCGCGACCGGCAGATTGGGCTCTTTGTCCAAAATGCGCGCGAGGTAGTAGCTGTTGGTGATGCCGACGTCGCACTGCCCCGCAGCGATGGCGCGGAGGACGGGGCGATCCGAATTGACGATCTCCGGCCCGTTCGCGACCCAGCCTCCAACCATCTTCTCCACTGCCGCTTCGCCGTGAGCTCCGATCGCCGAGGCGAGCAGGGACTGATTGTAGATGCTGTTGGACGTGCGCAAACAGATGCGGCCCTTCCATTTCGGATCCGCCAGCCCCGCATACGTCGAAAGCTCGTCAGGCTTCACGCGCTCCGTGCTGTACATGATGGTGCGCGCGCGGACAGCGAGGCCGAACCACCGGTTCTGCGGATCGCGGAGGTGCGCCGGGACATTTTTCATCAGGGTGTCGGATTCGATGGGCATGAGCAGCCCTTCGCGGGCCGCGTTCCACAGATTGCCCGCGTCGACCGTCACCATGACGTCGGCCCGGGTGTTGGCGCCCTCGGCCCGCAGCCGTTCGAAGACCTCGTTGTTGTTGCCCATGAAGAAGTTGACCTTGATTCCGGTCTTCTCGGTGAACAACTCGAAGGCGGGCTCGGACCCGTAGTGCGAGCGCGTCGAGTAGACGTTGACCTCCTGGGCACTCGCCATGGCGGGCAATATCAATGAGATCGCCGCAAGGATGACGAATCGACGAGGAATTGCGTTCATGATGTTCAGTCTCCTTATCTAACCTGCCCGAACATGAAACTGAATTTCATTTTCAAAATCAACTACAGCCGGGACGAAGGAGCGTCTTGATATCGAAAACGTAGCGCCTTTGCACGGCACACGGGAAGTGCAGGTTGATATCGGAGACCCGTGGCGTATTTTTCTCAGCCGCCACTCGTCGCTGGTGCGTCCGCTTCCACCCGCACCGTCACCACGTCGGTGTCGTGGTACTGGCGGTGGCGCACCGAACTCGCGTAATGGCGAAGCAGCCGGAGCGAGAACTCGCGGTCGACCGATCGCCTCGCCCACTGGCCCAGGAGCGCCAGACGGTCCTCGAGATTCCCCTCGACTGCCGAAGCGATGAATTCCAACTCCGCTCCCCGGCCGTCCCCGCGGACCAGGAGCAGCAGGTGCCGGGCTTCCTCCTCTTCCGGCGCCTCCTCATCCGGGACCAGGCTCAGGACCGATTCCTCCGCCGCGGCCCGGAGCCGGTCCGTCGACGCCTCGTTCCAACCCTTGGCATCGGCGAACTTGCAGATGAACCCGTCGATCTCCGGCAGCGAATCGACGCTGAGCATGGCCTTGATTCGCCTCCTCCGCGGCTTGGCCAGATCCAGAGCCACCGTCATCACGATGGCGGCCAGTCCGCCGGCCGCCATGCCGTTTCCAAGGATGGTCGCCAAGATGCCGTCCATGTAGTCGGCGAAGATCTGCTGGTTCTGAAAACCGACGCCAAGCCAGAAAGACAATCCGACCACCACGCTCTTGCGGCTGTCGATGCCGTCCTGCGCCACGATCCTCATGCCCAGGACGAAGAGTACGGACAACAGGACCAGGAGGTAGGCTGCGACGACCGGGTCCGGAATGGCCAGTATCGCCGCCGTCACTTTAGGCAGAAAGGCGAAGGAGAAGAACAGGATTCCGATGCAGACCCCCACGGATCGGGCGGCGACGCCGGTAAGCTCGGTGACGGCGATGCTGGTGGAGTAGGTCGTATTGGGCACGGTCCCCATCAGGCCCGACAGGAGGTTGCCCACGCCGTCCGCTCCAACGGCGCCTTGCACCGCGCGAAAGTCGGTTGCCCGCGGCTTCCGCCAGGAGACCTGTTGGATCCCGATGGCATCTCCGACCGTTTCGATGGCGCCCACTACGGTCACCAGAACGAAGACCGGGAGCAAGGTCCAGAATGAGGCGCCGAAACTCAGGTTGAGTCCGGGCCAGCCGCTCGTGGGAACTCCGAACCACGGAGCTTCGGCGACTCGCGCGACGTCGTAGAGGCCGTAATAGGAAGAAACGATACAGCCTGTGGCAACGCCGATAACGGGTGCCCAGAGCCGCAAGCTCCCCTTGGCGAAAAGGGCCAGACCCGCCGTGCAGAGCAGGGTCGCGGCCGCGCTGGCGGGAGCGCCGGAGGATCTGGCCCCTTCCGCCGCATCGGCCATCATGTTGAAGGCAATGGGCATGATGGTCACCGAGATCAGCATGATCACGGTCCCCGCCACCAACGGCGTGATGACCCTCCGGAGCAAGGACAAGTGCGATGCCAGAACAAATTGGATTAGCGACGAGACGACCACCAAGGTTGCCAGTAGTCCGGGTCCCCCTTCCGCCAGCGCCGTCACCGACACGGCGATAAAAACGCCGGACGTTCCCATGAGGAGGACGTAGCCGGAACCGAACCTTCCGACACGGGCCGCCTGGAGGATCGTGGATACGCCGCAGACGCAGAGCCCCGCGAAGACCGCCCAGGTCATGTAGGCCTCCTCCCCGCCGGCCGCGCGAATGATGATGGCCGGGGTCAGGACGATCCCGCCGATAGTGAGCAGGACAAGCTGAAATCCGAGTCCCAGGGAGAGCATGTTCGGAGGCCGCTCGTTGGGTTCGTAACGAATATCTTTCTGAAGAGCTGGAGCGGATGGCTTCATAAGTTAATCCCTGTTTGTCGCAACCCGTCGTTGCCGAATCGTTTCCGAAATGGGAGCTGACCGAATTCCGGGCCGCCCGTCTGCCTGCGCGTCATGATCCCTTGTCCGCGTCTACACGGAGCGTCACGACGTCGGTGTCGTGATACTGACGGTGACTCACGGAGGTGGCGAAGTGGCGCAGCAGCCGGAGCGAGAATTCACGATCGCTCGACTGTCCAGCCCACTGCCCCAACAGCGCCAACTTATCCTCAAGATTACCCTCCCCCGCCGCGGCGATAAACTCCAATTCCGCCTTCCGGCCATCGCCTCCCATCGACAGGACCAGGTTCCGCGCGTCTTCCGGCTCCGAATCCCTCTCATCCGGAACCAGGCTCACAATCGCCTCCTCCGTCGCCGCGCGCAGCCGTCCCGTTGAGGTCGCGTCCCAATGTTTGTCCTTGGCGAATCGCTGAACGAACTCGTCGACCTCCGCCAACGACTCCATACTCAGCTTCGTCTTGATCTTCCTCCGCCGGGGCTTGGACAATTCCAGGGCGACTGTCATCACGATCGCGGCCAGTCCACCGGCGGCGATCCCGTTCTCCAGGATCGAAGCCACTGCATCACCCAGGTGCTCCGAGAAGATCTGCCGGTTCTGGAAACCGACCCCCAACCAGAATGCAACGCCGACCACGATGCTCTTGCGGCTGTCCAGGCCGTAACGGACCACGATCCGCGTTCCCACGACGAACAGAAGCGAGATGAGTACGACCACGTAGGCCGCAACGACCGGATCGGGAATGGCCAGGATCACCGCCGTCGCTTTGGGGAACAAGGAGAAGACGATGATGAGGATCCCGACGCAGACTCCCACGTTGCGGGCAGCCACACCCGTGAGCGCGGCCACCGAGATACTGGAGGAGTAGGTCGTATTGGGCAACGTCCCCACCAGACCCGAGAGGAGGTTGGACAAGCCGCTTGCCGAGATGGTGCCCTGCACCGAGCGGAAATCGGTGGCCCGCGGCTGCCGCCAGGACACCTGCTGGATGCTGATGGAGCCGCCGATGGTCCTCACCGTATCGATGGCCACCACGAATATGAATACCGGCAGCAACGCCCAGAATGACGGGCCGAAACTCAGGTCGAAGCCGGGCCAGCCGCTGGGGGGCAGCCCGAACCAAGGGGCGGCGCCGACGCGGGTGGTGTCGTAGATCCCGTAGTACGCCGCTACGCTGCAACCCGCGACCACACCCAGAACCGGTCCCCAGAGCCGCCACGCCCCCGTGGCGAAGAGGGCAAGACCGGCCATCGAGACGAGGGTCACCGCAAAGCTGACGGGAGCGGCCGCCGGCGGGGCCCCGTCGGGCGGCCGCGCCAGCATCTTGAAGGCGATGGGCATGATGGTCACCGCCACCAGCATGATGACCGTCCCCGCCACCAACGGCGTGACCACCCGGCGCAGCAGCACGAGACGGGAGCCCAACAGGAACTGAAACAGGGACGAGACCACGATCAAGGTGGCCAACAGAGCCGGTCCTCCTTCAGTCAAGGCGGTGATCGACACGGCGACGAAGGTGCCGGAGGTCCCCATCAGAAGGATGTAGCCGGCTCCCATCCTTCCGATTCGAATCGCCTGGATGATGGTGATCAGGCCGCAGACACAGAGTCCGGCGAACACGGCCCAGGAGAGGTAGATGTCGCCGGCGCCAGCGGCTTCGATGATGATCTTCGGGATCAGCACGATTCCGCTGATATTCAGCATCACGAGCTGCAGGCCGAGTCCCAGGGAGAGCAGGTGCGGCGGCTTCTCGGGAGGTTCGTAGCGAACGCCCCTCCGGGGGGGCGGACCGGAGCGTTTCATCTGGCGGTTTTTATACCGCAGGCAGGTACGAGCCGCCAGCCGGATTGCCTCGAAGAAACCCCTCGTCGCAGTCGGGACATTCGACTGAAATCGATGTTGGGGAATCGGCGGCCGCAGGACCAACGCTGCCCGCCGAAATGCCGTGCCCGTCGAGTACCCGTGCGTTTCGCACTACGCGCCGAATAAGGCGATTCGTTCAGGGAACCTTGTCCGGAAGTCGGCCAAAAGTCGGTTCAGAACCGACCCGGACCCATTCTCCTCCCCACAGCCGGTCCAGAAATTCGGACCAGGGCAGGATCGAAATACCGTCCACCACCCTGGCTGCCGTCTCCATGGAAACCAGAATGTAGCGACTGAACAGGTTCTCCTCTCTCAGGGCTCGCAATCCCTTGAGATCTCGCGCGCTCACGTTCTTCTTTGCCTTCGTCTCGACCGCGAGATCCTCGAAAACGAAATCCACCTCGAATTGCGATTTCGATCGCCAGTAACGGGGCGTTTCAAGCCGATGGTAGTCACAGAAGGCCTTGATTTCCTGGAATATGTAGCTCTCGAACGCGCTGCCGTATTCGGCGGTTCCGGGGGCCAGACCCCGCCGCCCCTGCAGATGACGGGCGAAACCGATATCGAACAGGTAGTACTTCGAGGTGGAGATCGCCTTGCGCTTCCGGCTCTCGGTCAACGCCGGCACCTCGTGGGCGATGAACGTGTCTTTCAGGATCTCATAGTACTCGCGCACGGTGGAGGTGGGCACCTGAGAATCGTTGGCCATGGCGGAGAAATTGATCATTTCCCCGTGTGCGTGCCCCGCCGTTTCCAGAAACCGGCTGAAGGCGCCGATGTTCCTGACGATCGCCTCGGCCGCGACCTCCTCCTTCAGATAGTCGCCCGCATACGCGGCCAGGTCCTCAGCGGGAGAATCGGAGAAATAGATCGGCGGCAGGAGACCGTACTCCAGGGTCCGGTCCAGATCGAACCACTCACCGAGTTCGGTCCGAACGAACGGATGCAAAGCCCGCGATCGGGCGCGGCCGCCCAGCAGATTAACGCCTTTCCGGCGCAGACTCCGGGTGCTTGATCCGGTGAGAAGGAACCGGACACCCGATTCCTGAATCATGAGTTGCACCTCGTTGAGCAACTGGGGCATTTTCTGGATTTCGTCGATCACAACGATGGAGGTTTCGCCGGTGAGCTCTTGCCGGATCAGCGAAGGATTGCGCGACAGACGGACGAACAGCATCTGATCGAGCAAGCTGTACGTAGGATAGCCGGAGAACTGTTGACCAATCAGCGTAGTCTTGCCGGTCTGACGCGGACCGAACAGAAAACAGGAGCGGTGCTCCAGAATTTCCGTCATGTTCAGGTAACGAGGAACCAGGGGACGGGTCCGGGAATCCATGACAATTAACAACTGTGTCGCGATATATCATGACAATTAACGGAAGACTTGTCAATTGTCATAATTCTAACGGACAACGCCAAGAGACCAATATGCTGCCTCCAGACTGTCCGCATGCATTAGCGGGACGTCTTGGCTTCCTGTTTTCTTGACTTCCCGCTCGGCCCGCTGCTATGAGGAACGGATGTTGACGGCACGATTCTTTTCGTTCTATCTGCCTACCCTTCTCGTCTTGTTGGTCGCTCCTCGGATCCTTCCCGCCCAGGATCGGGAGTGGATCTCCTACGGCGGGGACCTGGGAGGAATGCAGTACTCCTCCCTGGACCAGATCAACCGCGAGAACGTCGGCCGCCTGAAGGAAGCCTGGGTCTACGACACGGGTGATTTCAGCGACGGATCCGAGTTGCCCACCTTCTCCTCCTTTCAGACCACGCCCTTGATGGTGGACGGCGTCCTCTACGTCTCCACCGTCTTTCACCGCCTCCTGGCACTTGATCCCGACACCGGAAAGAAGCTCTGGGAATTCGATCCCAAGTTCGACCGTAGCGAGCGGGTGAACATGTACAAGAGCCGCGGCGTCGCCTACTGGACCGACGGGAAGGCCAAGCGGATCTTTCTGGGGGACCAGTTGGGCCGCCTCTTTTCGGTGGACGCGGCCACCGGGAAAGTCGACCCGGAATTCGGGACCGCGGGGATGGTGGACCTGAAGGAAGGGATGATGGGCGACTACGGTCATCTCCGGTGGGGACTGGGCTCGCCGGTGGCTCCCTGCGGTGACGTGGTGGTGGCCGGAAGCTGGGTCAGCGACGGCGAACCCCGGGGACCGAGCGGCGACATCCAGGCCGTCGACGTCCGGACCGGGCGGCGGGTCTGGCGCTTCCACACCGTTCCCCGTCCGGGAGAGTTCGGACACGACACCTGGGAGGGGGATTCGTGGAAGGACCGGTCGGGCGTCAACGCCTGGTCCAACCTGAGCGTGGACGAGGAGCGCCGGATGGTCTTCGTCCCCCTGACCTCCCCCGGCACCGACTTCTATGGAGGGGACCGCAGAGGGGACAACCTCTTCAGCGACAGCATCGTGGCCCTGGACTGCCGAACCGGCAAGCGGGTCTGGCACTTCCAGACCATTCACCACGATCTCTGGGACTGGGACCTGCCCTCGCAGCCGTCCCTGGTCACCGTGCGGCGCAACGGGAAGGCGGTCCCTGCGGTGGCCCAGACCACCAAGACCGGGTTCGTCTTCCTGCTGCACCGGGAGACGGGAGAGCCGCTCTTCGAAGTCGAGGAACGGCCGGTGCCGCAGGGGAACATCCCCGGCGAGTACTACTCCCCGACTCAACCGATCCCGGTCAAGCCGCCGCCCTTCGTCCGCCAGGCCATGACCCGGGACGAGATCACCGACGTCACTCCCGAGTCCCGCGCCGAGTGCCTGGAGATGGTCAAGGACGCCTACGTGGAGGGTCCGCTGTTCCGGCCCATCGGCCGCAAGCTGACCGTCATGTTCCCGGGGACCAACGGCGGGTCCAATTGGGGAGGCGCCGCGTTCGACCCCGAGTCGCAGGTGCTCTATATCAACTCCATGGACGTGGGCGCCTTCGTCCGGATGGTGGAGCGGCCCGAGGGATCCAAGGTCCCCTTCCGGGCCCGGGGCACCAAGTATGGACGCTTCTGGGACTCCAACCAGTACCCCTGCCAGAAGCCGCCGTGGGGCTCGCTGACCGCCATCGACCTGAACACGGGCGAGTTCCGCTGGCAGTCCATCCTGGGCGAGATCGACGAACTGACGCGCCGGGGGATCCCCAAGACCGGGGCCCCCAACCTGGGCGGCCCCATCGTGACGGCCGGCGGGCTGGTCTTCATCGCGGCCACCAACGACAGCCGCATCCGGGCCTTCGACAAGAAATCGGGCGAGGAGGTCTGGGTCCGGCGGCTGCCGGCCAGCGGCCACGCCACCCCCATGACCTATCTGGGACCCAAGACCGGCAAGCAGTTCCTCATCATCGCGGCCGGTGGGGGCAACAAGTACAACAAGGTCTTCGGCGGCAAGCTCGTCGCGTTCGCGCTTCCGTGAACGGGAAGTCGGCAAGAGTCGGCGCCTGAATCACGCCACTCCAAGACATCCGTCCTATTCGGCGACTGGAAAGTCGCTGCTCGTTTGGAGGGGCGTCATTCTTGGCGCCCTCTTTCGAGCGTTCGGCGAACTCGAAGCTCGGCGGCTGGACGTATCGGTTCTTTACTTCGACGGGAGGCCGGGCCTTTCGCTCGTTGTCGCCTGTCGGAGTGCGGACTATCACAGGCGGAGAGAGACGATGCGACCGCCCGGTTTTTCTTGAATGCGAGGTCGTAAGGCGGCGCCGGGGACGACGCCGCTCCGGACGACGCCGCTCCGGATGACCCGCTCCTTCGGCGTCACGCCGAGATTGTGGCGCGGGCGACCGTGCACTCCTCCAGCATCGCCGGGTCCGGCTCGGTGCCGTGTCCCGGTTCCTCCGAAAGACTCATCAAAGGCTCGCCTGACGGACCCTGATCCAGGAACACCTCGGGCCGGGCCAGATCCTTCCGGTAGAAACGGCTGGTGGGGAAGAGGTCGGCGGGGTAGGTGAAGTTCTCCAATGTGGCCAGGGCCAGGTTGACCCGGGTGCCCACGGCGCTTTCCAACATGGACCCGATCCAGCAGGGGATCCCCGCCTCTTGGCACCGGTCGTGGATCTCCAGGGATGGCGTCAGTCCTCCCACCCGGCAGGGCTTGATGTTGACGATCCGGCAGCTCCCCATCTCGATGGCCTTCCGGGCCTTGTCGGGGGAGGTCACGCTCTCATCCAGGCAGACGGGCGTTCGCAGCTCCTCCTGGAGCCGGGCGTGGTCCGCCAGGTCGTTGTACTGCAGAGGCTGCTCGATCATGGCCAGGCCCAACCGGTCGATCTCCCGGAACATCTCCAGGTCCGAGAGCCGGTAGCCGCTGTTGCAGTCGATGTGGAACGTGTGATCGGGGAAGTTCCTCCGGACCTCCTTCAGGACGGGCAGGTCCCATCCCGGCCCGTACTTGAGCTTGGTCCGCTTGAAGCCCGCCTCCACGCCCCGTCCGACGGCCTCCAACAGGTCGTCCACCGAGTCCATGATTCCGAAGTCGGCTCCCACGTCCACCTGGGAGCGCCGGCCTCCCAGGAGCCGGTAGAGAGGAACTCCCTGGCGCATGGCCTCCAGCACCCACCAGCCGCTGTCCAGACCGCCCTTGGCGAACGAGTTTCCCTTGACGAA